>DATIAI010000215.1:0-5070 GCA_035458065.1 Algoriphagus sp.
TGGGATTGAATTTGTGATTGAGCCTTATATCCGTTTCAAGGGTGAGGTAGGCGAGCAGGCTACCATGTTTTTTCTTGATCCTTGCGGAAATGCGCTGGAGTTTAAATCATTTCAGGACCCCAGCCAGATCTTTGCCAAATAATACCCACTCGTGAAGAATTTTACCCTAGACCAAAGGCCCAGCCGATTTGTCAAAGTTGGTCGAAAAGAATACCTCTTCTTTGGCGGGACCTCCTACTTGGGAATCGATAAAGATCATCATTATGAATCGGTACTTTTTGATTGTATCCGCCGATATGGATTCAACCACGGACTGAGTCGGGTCAACAATGTCCGTTTAGGAGTTTTCGAAGAATTTGAAAGCTTTTTTGCTAAGCAGGCGAAAGCAGAGGCTGCGGCTGTGATGAGCTCAGGATTCCTTAGCGGGATTGCAGCATGGCAATACCTTTATCCAAAAGCAGACCTTTGTTGGATTGCTCCAGACACACATCCTGCGATTTTACCCTCTGAGTTAAAACCTGATTTTCAATTAAATTTTACACAATGGAAAAATCAATGTTTAGAGCTTTCTGATTCACTTTCCTCTCGTCGAATTTTGATTCTGGGCAATGCAGTGGATCCGCTCCAAGCCGAGATTCATGAGTACTCTTGGGTAAAAGAAATTGCAAAAAAGCATGAAGTCACGCTTCTAATTGATGACAGCCATGCGTTTGGGGTTTTGGGAAAAAGCTTGTTTGGCACGTATTCTTTGCATGCTAATCCAAAAATCAATTTGGTGGTTTCGGGCTCTTTGGGGAAAGGGCTTGCGATGCCTGCAGGAATTGTCTTGGGAAAAAGGGAAGTAATCGGGGGGATCAAAAACCAGCAAATATTTACCGGGGCTTCCCCATGTTCACCGGCCAATCTTCAGGCTTTTCTTGATACCCAAGAAATTTATATCCAAAAATCAAAAATTATCAGGGACTATTGCGGGATTTTCAATCAGGAAACCGGCGACTTATCCACAATTCATGGGTCGGCGGAGTTTCCTGTTTTTGTCTACGAAAAGTCTGATTGGGTAGAAAAGCTCGAAGAAATGGGTTTCATCACCTCTTCTTTTTCTTACCCAACAGCCCAAAGTCCCAAGATTAACCGGATTGTGATATCAGCTGGACATTCAATGATGGATTTGATGGGAATCATACAGTCTTTGTATCAATTATCGGATAAAAAATGAAGTATCTCTTGCCTCTAATTTTGGCTTTTCTTTGCCTGAGTTCCTGCCAAACCGATGATAGCCAACTCTTCAAGGCTGGTTTGGAAGAATATCCTGTTTTGGAAAAAGTACTTGCTGACTCCACGAAATATCAAGTTCAGATCCTCTATACCAGAATTGACCGGAATGAACATGGGAATCCCTTGTTTACAGATTTCAGTTTCAACCTGGACGATGAACATTATTTTTATCCGGCCTCTACAGTCAAATTACCCATTGCACTTTTAGCTTTGGAATGGCTGGAAGAGCAAAATGTGGAGGGATTGACTTTGGAAACAACCATGCTGACCGACTCAGTTAGAGCCTCCCAGATTCCTGCTCTAAGGGATTCAACTTCCCAAAATGGCCTCCCAAGTATCGGGCATTACATCAAGAAGATTTTGTTGGTCTCGGACAATGACGCCGCAAACCGGCTTTATGAATTGTTGGGTTTGGATTACATCAACCGAAAGCTCGGGGAAAAAGGATTGAATAACACGGTAATTACCCAGCGGCTGAGTTTTCCGATTTCTCCGGAAGAGAACCGACATTTTAACCCGATCCGCTTTGTGGATAAGTCAGGAAAGACGCTCTTGGATATACCTGCAAGACATACCGATAGTGTTTATTCGGTGCCCGGTAATCCCGTCCTAGGAAAAGCCCATTACCTTAATGATTCCTTGATTCAGGGTCCGATGGATTTCAGTTTCAAGAATAAGTTTGCATTATCTGATCTTCATGGAGTGGTCAAAAGGATCACATTTCCTGGCGCTTTTGTAGGAGATGAGCGCTTTAATCTAAACGAGGAGCATCGCAATTTTATCCTGAAATACATGAGTATGCTCCCGGGAGAAAGTGATTTTCCAAAATATGACACAAAGGAATTTTATGACGGATATTCCAAGTTTTTCATGTTTGGAGCATCCGAGAGCCCAATTCCAAAGCATTTTCGCGTATTTAACAAAACCGGCTGGTCTTACGGTTACATGATTGATGGAAGCTATTTTGTGGACTTCGAAAAGGGAGTTGAATTTCTGGTTTCTGCCGTGGTCTATTCCAATGAGGATGGAATACTGAATGATAACAAGTATGATTATGAGGAAATCGGAAAACCTTTTTTCGCAGAATTGGGAGAATACCTCTATCAAATGGAATTAAAACGGGAAAAGCAGATTCCCTCTGATTTGAGTGTGTTTAGGTTTGAGTATTAAAAGAATGGTTTTAATTTTTCAGCATGAAAGATTTCCCTGAGTATTTAAAAAAGTTTTGGTGGGTTTTTCTGATCACTGGTGTGGTTCATTTTTTCTGGATCGAGGCATATGTTTATCCCACCTTGACATTTGACCTCAGCGTCGCTAAAAACCCTTTAGTTTGGTTGAAAACCATTTTCGCTCAACTCCCTTTTATGGTCGTTTTTTACTTTTTAATGTGGAGACCAAATCGGGAAAAATTGAAGAGAAAAAAAAGCGAGCCCTAAACAATCTCAATTCAATGTCGGAATTCTCACTAAAGAATGTGGATAAGTATGGCCCAATTGAATCTTCAAAGTACGAAGTTCCGATGTGGATAACTCCCATGGCTGATGAATGTCAAATCCTTTAATTGACTGTAATTCAGGAAGCCAGAGCCGGACAAAATCTCCGGTTCGATCGTAGTTTTTAGCCTGACGTAGGATATTGAAATAACGATTTTCACGAGGATCATTTCCTACTCCGCCCACATACATCCAGTTTCCCCAATTGGAGCAAACATCGTAGTCGATCAGTTTACTTTCGAAATAACTGGCACCCCAAGTCCAATCTATTCCCAAATCATTTACCAAAAAACTTGCAACAATCTGCCGGCCTCTATTTGACATGAATCCGGTAGCGTTCAGTTCGCGCATATTGGCATCCACAAAAGGAACTCCTGTCTTCCCCTCAGCCCAAGCCTCAAATTGAGACCGATCTCTACTCCAGGAGCCCTCTTGTGTTTTGATGCCTTGAATACTGAATATTTTATCCCCGTGTTTTTTGGCAATGAACCGGAAATAATCTCTCCAGATCAATTCGAAAATGAGCCAATACGTACTTTCGTTCTTTGTGCGTTGATTCTCATACCGCTTTACTTCCTTGTAAATTGTTCGGGGAGAGATACAACCTAAAGCCAGCCAAGGAGAAAACTTGGAACTGTATTCCATTCCAATCAGCCCGTTTCTGGTTTCCTTGTAGGATTTCAACAGATCTTTTTCCCAAAAATAGGACCGGAGTCGCCCATACGCAGATTCCTCTCCACCTTTCACATCCAACCACAAGTTAGAATCCGGTTTAGGTTCCTCCAGTCCATAATCTTTTAACTTTGGCAATTCTCCCAATTTTGGAATATCTGCCTTCGGGAAATTTATTTTTAAAGGAGCCTTGTTTGACTCCCTTATTTTGGAAAGCTTTTCTACTTCCTTTCGAAATTGAGTGAAGACTTCCGGTGCTTTGCCAATTGGAAAGGACAGGTCATCAATATGATAGAGCGTGCTTTGCCAAAAACTCTCCGTCACAATGCCTTTTGAAAACGCCTCGATTTCAAGAGCCTTTTCTACATTTCTTTCTTCAGAAGTAACTTCTTCAGAATAGAAAATAGCCTGAGCCTGAACTTGGCCTGCAAGCTTAACAACTTCCTCCTCAGGCTTACCCTCCAGGATGATCAGATTTCCTCCGATATTTTGAAATGTTTTGCGGAGACTGGCCACGGACTCTATCAAGAATCGGGTTCGAAACACCCCTGTTTTCGAAATTCCCAACTCGGTTTTCTTCCACATTCTTGGGTCGAAGCAAAAAACCGGAATTACCTCTCTGCCAGATTGAATGGCTTTTGTCAAGGTCTCATTGTCTTCGATTCGAAGGTCATTTCGAAACCAAACCAACACCCGATTGTATTTCATGATTCTCGAACATGCTGTGAAAGAGAAGTGTTTTGGATTTTCCCGAGAAAATTTTTCGATTTTTTACAGCCTTCTTTTTGAGCATTTTACCTAGGATTAAGGTTAATAGAAAATGAACTTTTGGGCCACATTTTTTATAAGTCGGGATTTCGTTCTTGGTTTTTCAAGGAAAGTCTCCACAAAAGGGTAAATTTTCCTCCCAAATTCAATTCATATGAGAATCATTAAAGCTGTTTTATTTTTTGGGTTTTTGGGAATAATTGGTTGTTCACAACCTCCTGTGGACCTGTCGATTTTTTCAGAATTGGAAGGTCTTCCTTCCTTGACAGGAAAAGAAAATTACCTTAATTCTCCATATGTTGCTGCCGGAGATCGGGTCTACCTTATCGGTCATCAAAACGGAACTTTCCCGGATTTGGGATGGCACGTGGAAGGAGAAATGGGCGGAATATGGCTTCATCCGATCAAATTGATGGATGGCTTTACGGCTTCTGTCACTGTGGAAGAGAAGAACTTTTGTCTGGATAAAGCTGACTCATTCACCAATTATCCCTTTTCCAATGTCCTTAAATTTAACCAGAAGGATGCCGGAATTGAGGTAGAGCGACTGCACTTTGTACCGGATGGAAAGGAAGGAATGGTCATTTTGTTTAAAATCAAAAATGTGGATAACTCCACCAAAAGCCTTCGCTTTGACTTAAATACCTATGTTGATTTAATGCCTGTTTGGTTGGGAGAGCGTACTGGGATGATAGACAATGCTGATGAAATAACTTTTAATGAGCAGACCAATACCTTCACCGGCAAGGATCAGAGAAATGACTGGTTTGTGGTATGGGGAAGTGCTGAAGGATTAGCCCTCGAGCCGACAGAATCGACAACTTGTACTATGACTCCAAAAGGAAAAGGAGCAAATGCCGGT
>DATIAI010000216.1:0-7235 GCA_035458065.1 Algoriphagus sp.
AAACTCCGAAAGAGGATTCACCATCCAAACCAGATTAACCAAATAGGCTGGAAACCAATACAAAACAACGTAAAACAGAATCAGAAATGATCCTGTCAGCATCCCGAGAAGCCCTCTGTTTTTTAAAGAAGAATGAAAAATACCGTTGTTTTTGATTCCTTCTGGTTCGTCAGCGTGTTTTCGGAAATTGTACAGAAAACCTCCCAAAACCGCCAACCCGATAGAAAGTCCAAAGAATAGCCAAGGATTGTCACGAACGGGACTTTGCAATGCCGAGAGAGCCAAAGCAAATCCATAATCATCCCAAATGACCTGATCCCAGAGTTGCTGGGACTTAAGTTGATCATTGTAGGTATTGAAATTTTCTCCAAAAGCTGAAAGGAAAGAAAAATTTGATTCGAATTCCTGACCGTACATCGGAGCTAGGATTTCAGCCATTTTCTCCTGATGAATGTCTTTGGTATTAGCCAAAACCATCTCTTCCGAAAGGGTATATTTTCCCAAAAAAGGAATGAAGATAAAGACTGTCAATCCTATCAAAAACAATCCCAATCCTATTTTTTCAATACTCTTCATACGCTCGCTCCGAAAAGTCTTTGGACAAATGATTTTTTAGCTGGTTGGAAAGAGCCTCCAAATTGGTCTTTATAAGCCTTTTGAATCTCTAAGTAATATGGAGCAAAAAACTCCGGATCGAAGTTGGCTTTCTCAAGTTGGGCGATCACTTTTTCACCTGACCATTTTTGACTGATTGCTTTGTCAAAAAACTCGTGTCGAAGCCGGAATCCAAAATTGTTTACCCCTAAAATCTCTCCTTTCGAATTCATCAGCATCCGGAAACAGACTTTCCCTGAAGCATGCTCCCAATAGAAACTCTTGATTTGATTTTCTTCCCAAATCGGTGGAACTGTGCCATAAGTCTGATACTCGATGTCCAAAAATTTGGCAGAATTGAACCACACGCCGGGGCGATAGGGAACAGGTTTTTTGCACAGATTATAAGCCAAAGTCTCTCCATGCATCCGACCGGTGTACCAGACTTGTTCGATGGAGCGTCGATCCGCTGCGGGAGCTTTCTCAAATTCCGCACAATCACCGATGGCATAGACATCTGGAATATTGGTTCGGAAAAACTCATCCACGATTACTCCCCTATTCACATTCAATTCGGTATTTCTCAGAAAATCAATGCTTGGCGTCACTCCAGCTGTCAATCCTACAAACTGACAGGAAATCTCTTCTCCTTTTGAAGTAGTGACAGCCCGAACTCGGCCATCGCTATCTGAATGAATCTCCTTCAGTTCGGTCTCCAAGCGCAAGTCGATGTGATGTTCACGAATATGCCTCCCCACCAAGTTGGATTCTTCTTTGGGAAGAACGTTGTCCCAAAATCCTTTTTCCCGGACCAAAAAAGTCACTGGTATCTTTTTGTAGGCCAGCATCTCTGCCATTTCGATCCCGATCAAACCTCCACCGACGATGACTGCACTCTGCACTCCTGCTTTGGTATTTTCCTCCATCAATTCCAGATCCTGCTTGGAATACAATCCCTGCACGCCTTTTAGGTCCTGACCCGGCCAGCCAAATTTATTGGACTTAGAACCTGTGGCAATTATCAAAACATCATAAGCCAGTTTTTCGCCTGAGGAAAAAACAAGGATCTTTTCACCAATCTCCACCTTACTTACCCAAGCTTCCTTGAGTTCAATTCTGTTTTTTCCCCAGAAATGATTCTCGTATGGCTGAGTATGTTCAAATTTCATGTGCCCCATGAATACATACATCAGTGCTGTGCGGGAAAAGAAGTATTTCGATTCTCCGGAGATCAGGGTTATTCTAACGTCCGAATCCTGCTTTCGCAGATTTCTGGCGAAAGTGACCCCGGATATTCCGTTGCCGATAATGACGATATGTTGGGCTTGGCTCATCAGCGAAAAATGCTTGGGGATAAATTACCGAAAATGTTTCGGCTATTCGTTCAGATTCCAGTTGTAATCCAAATGAGAAATCTTGGCATTGGGCTTAAGTTTCACTTTGGAGTATTTATTCAGAAAATCTATCAAGGATCCATTTTTGGTAAAATCACCTTTGAACCAGGAAAAAATCGATGAAATCTGAGCCTGATCCGGAGAGATTTTATTTCGGCTCGAATCATTAATAAACGTGGTAGCGACTTTGCTCAATTGAGCCTCTATGTTTTCGGCTGTAAACGCTTCATTAAGAAGCGGTGGACAAGAAACAGAAGCGCAGTTGATTGCAAAATGAATTCGGGGCTCGTCAAACTCCTTTCGCAAAATCGAATGTTCGATTTCATCCAAACTGGATTCCACGCCGCCGATTTTGAAAAATTTGTAATGCCAGACATCTTTGATCAGGGGAATTTTCAGCTCAGGGCCTAAATCCCTGATGCTTTTCACCGGGTAATTATCCACGATTAACTTCACTGTGAAGGCATTGTAGGCATTGATCCAATAGGCCAGTTGCTGGTTTTTTGACCAGGTTTTGCGATCGGGAGCATTATCAGAAAGGAGTGTCAGATATTGCTCGAGTTTAGGTTTGTCCCGGATAAATCCTCTGTAATCCACCTTACCGTCCGGCTTGACGTGAACTTTGACCAACTGATTCCAAATCTGATGACTGGGAGGAGTGGTACCTGCCATTCCCAAAGTTGAACTTTGACAGGAAAAGAGAAATACAGCAATCAGAAAAATGGAGAAGAAGCGAAGGAATTTCATAAATCTGGTTTTGGTTGGCATCTACGAGCAGAACCCAATTTAGGATGAATGGGTTTGGAACTTGGTCAGGTAAATGACAATTCTACAGCTAATAAACTTTTTCTCCTTTGTTTAGCCAAATACCCCAAGTCTGGGAATAGGTGTGGACTTTTTGAGTAGGAACACCACCAGTTTCTAGCGGTTTTCCGGAATTTGCCCATTGAATAATCCCACCGTACAAGTTGTAAACTCTGGAAAATCCCGCCTCGTGTAGCTTTTTTCCGATGTCCTGTGACCTGGCTCCCACAGTGCAATAAATCAAAACAGGCTGATTTCGATCCAGCTCTTGAACATTTTTCAGGTCAAAGGATTCATATCCCACCCATTTTGCACCATGGAGATGACTCACCTCATATTCTTCTTTTTCCCTGGCATCGAGGACTTGGTAATTTGAAAGATCTGAGATCTGCTCTGCCTTGACAACTGGAAAGTTTTTGTCATACAATCCATCCAACAAAGTCTTATAGGCGAATGACTGGGAATACGAAGAAAATGACAGGATGAAAAGCCCAAAAAATAGAAATCGGACTTTTCGTAATGTCAGCAAACTGGAAAGTGTACTGTTCATGTCCGAAAAACCCGAATCCGTAGGAAGAGGTTCTGATTAAGCGTAAAAATCTGACAATCGCGCCAATCCCCTTCGGTCTTTGATGATGATTTTTTTTCCTTCGAGATCTATCAAATTGTCCTTTTTGAATTCTGAAAGCAATCGGATTACCGATTCAGTTGCAGTACCAACAATTCCGGCAATTTCTTCCCTGCTGAGAATAAGGTCGATTTTCTGATTGGGGCCCCCTTCCACACCGAAAGAATTCCCAAGCTGAAGCAAAACATAGGCAAGCCGCTCACGAATACTCTTTTGGGTGGCATCGGTCAATTTTTCCTCCATAACTCCAATTTCATGGCTGAGTGACTTTGCTACCTTGCGGAAAAACTGCGAATTTTGAAGCAGGGAATTAATAAATGCCTCCTTTGGCACAAAGCATATCTTTGCATCTTCGATTATCATGGCGGAGTTGGAATAATTTTCTTCTCCCAACAGGGCTGCATAACCCAGAAAGTCTCCTTTCTGAGCCAAATGAATAATTTGCTCCTTACCATTTGAGGCAGTTTTATAAACTTTTACCACTCCGGTATTGATACAGAATATTCCTAAAGGCTTGGTACCCTCATAATATAAAATCTGCCCTTTTCTGTGAGAAATGAGATTTTTATGGTCTGAGATGTTGCATATCTGAGCTTCGGGAAGGTGGGAGAAAAGTGAAAACCTTCTACTGGCGCAAAGCTCACACGGAGTATTGTGAGGATGACTGGACATATTATTTATAGCTGGGTAAAAATTGCTGTATCAATTTAAAAATTAGCTGATATTAATCATATAAAAATTATAATTTTTTGGGGGTTTTCGGAGGATTTTTTTGTTGGATGAATTTCCCTTCATCACTGGAATATTCCATATAGAAATGAAGAATTCCATTTGAAAGAATAAGATTTGGACAATTAAGCGTTTGATTGTAAACAATTGCTTGCCTTAGTGTCATTTCACTGATTTTGACACCCGGAGCCTTACATTCCACCAATAAATATGGATTGGAATTTCCATCAAAAACGATAAGATCAGTTCTTTTCTGAAGTTGATTGTATTTCAGGCCTTTTTCTATTGAAAAAAGTCCGCCCGGATAGTCATGGTAATTGATCAAAAAATTGATCCAATGCTGGCGAACCCATTCTTCTGGTGTTAAAACAAGGTGTTTTTTCCTGAGTGAATCAAAAATCCAAAGCTTATCATCGGATTGCCTCAATGCCGGTTCGAAATGAGGAAGATTTAAAACTGGAAGATTGATTTTTTGATCTTGAGTAGAACTCATATTGCAAAGATGCGGAAATAAGAATTCTCAAAAAGGCAAAAAGTTAATTCCCCAGATCAAATTCCAGGTAGGGTTTGATTTTTTCCGCCCATTCAGATTTGAAAATCTTGATTTTCAAAAGGTCATCAGATGATCTAAACTCCCCATGTTGGTTTCGATAGGCCACCAACACTTTTGCTTCTCCGTAGCTGATGTATGGATGAGTTGACAATTCTTCCAAACTGGCTGTATTAATGGGTATCTTTCTAAAAATCCGGGTATCAAAATCAAAAAAATCCCAAATCGCCAGCATAGTTTCTTCCTTGACTCCATAGACCTCCAGCAGCTGACTTTGTTTATAAAATCCCCCAAGGTTTTCCCGATACTTGATTATTCTTCCCGCTGTCGCCTGTCCTATTCCGGGGACAATCTGTAGGGTGATGGAATCCGCCTCCGAAAAAGGAATTCTGTTTAAGTTTTCCATTTGCTTATGGTTACGGTTAACCTTGATTGTATCCAGTGGATTAAAAGTTGGAAATGGAGAAGAAACTAATTGTATTTGGAGATTATCAAGACTGTCCAATCTGTTTTGGAATTGGATAAAAGTTGATTCAGCCTTCTTGTTCTTGAAAAATCTAAGAATGGAGGGAGAAAGTCCCAGAATTATCAAAACAGGGATTAAAATGAAAAAACCTCTGGACTCTTTGTTGGAAAATCCAAGATTGTGTTTCAGCCAATAAAAAATTCGTTCCTTCATAGCGCAAAAAATTAAGAAACCACCAATAACTTATAAGTTAATACTATTGGATTGAGAATCCAATGCAGGTAATAATCGAAAAGCAAGTATTCTAAATTATTTAGACATATTCTAAATTAAGCCCCTATTACATGAAAGAAACTTTTGAGGGACGATTGTCTGTTAAATTTGCATTGCAAAACTTGTAAAAATGCAGACCAAGTTTCGAGCGATTAGTTTATCACATAAGACCGCCCCTGTACAGATAAGAGAGTTGATTTCTTTGGACGAAGAATCAATTCACCGTATCCTTCTGAAGCTCAGAGAGTTTTTCAGCTTGGGAGACGCGTTAATTCTATCTACCTGCAATAGGACAGAGGTGTATTACAGCCACGAGTTGGATCTCAGTACAGAGATCATCAAGCTGGTTGGATTGGAAAAAGGCCTACTAGACGTAGTCAATTACCTGGATTACTTTGAGGTATTCAACGAAGACAGACTCGCCATCACCCATTTGTTTCGGGTTTCGATGGGTTTAGAGGCTCAGGTAGTCGGAGATATTCAGATCTCGAACCAAGTAAAACGAGCCTATCAAACTTCCGCCGATCTGGAAATGGCCGGACCATTTTTACACCGGCTGATGCATACGATATTTTTTACCAACAAAAGGATTGTTCAAGAGACAACCTTTCGGGATGGAGCAGCTTCCCTCTCTTATGCCACTATTGAACTGATCGACAGCCTTACCTCCAATACTTTTCAACCCAGGATTCTTTTGATTGGTGTCGGAGAAATCGGAGAAGATGTAGCCAAAAACATGGTGCACTTACCCGAAGCAATTGTCAAAATCACAAACAGAACCCAATCTAAAGCGGAGGAAATCGCCGCTCCACTTGGATTTGAAGTAGTTCCGTTTGAAAAATGCAGGGAAGCCATGAACGATGCAGATGTAATTGTCTGCTCTATCATGAAAAACGAGCCATTTATTACCAAGGAACTTGTCAAGCAATTTGATATTCAGAGTTACAAGCTTTTGGTGGATCTATCTGTCCCAAGAAGTATCGAAACTTCGGTAGAAGATGTGCCTGGAGTGGTTCTTTATAATGTGGACAATATCAGAAGCAAAGCCTCTGAAGCCTTAGAAAAGAGACTTTCTGCAGTCCCGAAGGTTGAGGAAATTATAGAGGAAAGCATTGAAGAATTCTACGGCTGGAAAAAGGAAATGATGGTATCCCCTACCATCAACAAACTCAAGCAATCCCTGGAACAAATCCGTCAGGAGGAGCTCAGCAGATACCTGAAAAATGTCGATGAAAAAGAATATGTGCTGATTGACAAAATCACCAAAAGCATGATGCAAAAAATCCTGAAAGTACCCGTGGTACAACTCAGGGCCGCATGCAAGCGGGATCAAGCTGAGGAAATGATCGATATCATCACAGATCTATTCGATCTCGAAAAATTCAAAACCGAAAAATAAACTGAAATTTTCCCAAAGAAATGACCAAAGGCTCAATCAGAATCCTTTGGTCATTTTATCTTTAGGCCAAATAGAATTCAATTTCCACCCATGATTTCCTTTCAAGTTCGATTCCTGTCAGCTGCATTAATTTCTCTTCTCAGTTCAAATCTTGTTTATTCTCAAACTTGGGAGGTGTTTGATTTACAGGGAAATTTAAAATCCAGAGCCATTTACGACCGGATTGATGTTCTTAGCGAGTCTGTGATCATCGGGAAAAACGAAAATGGGTTGGCCATGCTTTCCCGGGATTTAAAACCGATGGTGGACCTCAAAGGAAATGAAATCTATCAGTATCTAACCCCTTGGATTTTGGTAAAAGGACCCAATGGAATCGGCGCATTTCACGAATACGGGCA
>DATIAI010000217.1:0-3606 GCA_035458065.1 Algoriphagus sp.
GGGATTTCAAATGGACTAAAGTCTCAAAGGCACCGAATAACAAACAACCTGCCTGGAACCCAAGGTTTTTGCCCTTTGATTTTTAGAACACCTAAACTCGAAAAATTTATTGAAAAGAGCCTTCCCGGGCAAAGCAGTCAATTGATCCAGGGAATCAGAAAGGATGTCCTTCAACGGGCAGCGGCTTTTCTTCTGTTAAAAGACTCCAAAGCATCATTTACCATAGAAGGAGAGAGTCCAAAAAGTAAACGTACGGCCCGATGGGGACAGGCCATAGGCCAGGCGGGAATGAAAGAACTTTCCAAAGAAGAATTTTATCGGTTGCAGCAGATGGTAATAGAGAATCCAAGGTTTCTTGAATTGGGTTACCGAAAAAAGGGAGGTTTTGTCGGAGAACATGATCGTTTAACGGGAGAGCCAATCCCTGATCACATTTCTGCTAAATGGCAGGATGTTGAGAGATTGATGGATAAACTTTTGGAGACTGAAAAGATATTAATTGGAGGAGAATTTGATCCTGTCCTTGCAGCGACAGTAATTGCTTTTGGAATGGTGTTTATTCATCCATTCGAGGATGGCAATGGCCGGATCCATCGTTACCTGATTCACCATGTTTTGGCTAAAATGAAATTTGCACCGCAGGGAATTATCTTTCCTGTATCTGCAGCCATTTTGGATCGAATAAATGATTACAGAAGAGTATTGGAAAGTTATTCTCTACCTCTTTTGGATTTCATTGAATGGAAGGAAACCAAGGATCACAATGTGGAAATACTAAATGAAACAGCAGACTTTTATAGTTATTTAGATCTGACATCTCAGGCTGAATTTCTCTATGAATGTGTAGAAGAAACCATTCTTAATATTATTCCCGAAGAGATCGGCTACCTGTCAAAATTTGATTCATTCAAAGCTTACCTGGAGGAAGAATTTGAAATGCCTGACAAAATGATTTCTACCTTGGTTCGGTTTCTTGAGCAAAATGACGGAAAACTTTCCAAGCGGGCCATGGAACAGGAATTTTCTAAATTAACTGATGAGGAAATTGAAAGGATAGAATTCCAGTTTAAAGAGGTTTTTGGATGAGGTGAGAGCAGTACCCAGTATTTTTGAAGATTATATAATATTTAACTTTTCAAAATTGGGGTATTGGTTCTAAAATTTGTTGATAATGCTATTCCGATCGATCAATGTCTATGATGGAACATTGAGTTCAGTCAAAACCACCGACTTGCTGAAAAGTGAGCAAAAACAGGGCAATGGAATCGAAGGTGATTTAGATGGAAGTAAAAAAAGACCTGAATAAAGGGGAGAAGCAGGGATTAAAGGACTCTCCGGATAAACCTGGCAAGAAAGCGGCATCACGGCCCAGAATTTGAAGAAGTTGAAATACCTATAGACTATCTGTTTTTGGAAAGACCCGGCTTAAGTAAGTCGGTTTTTTTTTGGGTTTGTGGAAAAATATAATGTGAACCATTGGGTTGCAGTTAGTAAAATACGGCTCCTCTTTTCGACCCATTTTTGCATTAAAAAGCTAATGTGGAAGTTTTTCATTCTTTTGGAGACCTTTACCTGCATCAGCTGGCAGGAAGGATGGGAAGTGACTTCGGACCTTCCGTTCGAGCTGTTCATACTGCTCCAGACGGCTTTCCTCTCCTCCGAGAGCACTGGTATTCAAAGTGGAAGGAAGTGAGCTCAGAGCTTATTGAGTTCTCCCATAGAAAAAAGAACACTTTGTTTGAAGGTTGAGGAAGATCCGATAATAAAGGAGTTTGACGGTTCCTTGAACCAGGTATTTTTTTCTGGTCTGGCCAGGACGGGTGGGGAGGATGTTGGTCCGCTAGTGCTCGGCAAAGGATTCAAAGGTCTTGTTGAGGACCGGGGAATCTTTGCATCTTTCTGTACCTCAGACTTGTCCGGAGGAACGGCTCTGGGTACACCCAACATAGGTTCTTTTGGGTCAGAGATGCTTCCATTGAGGTGTATTGTATTTGCCCCTACACATAATAAAGGTACATTGATGATATTGCCTTGATAAGGCAGGTTAATACTGGATATCCCAATGTCAACATTCTATCCTTTGATCGATTAAAAGAGCCCGGATAAAGAGTTAACAGGAGATTACATTAAGCTAGAAAGAGTTGGATCCAGTATATCAACCTTTTATTATCTGAATGAATACGAAACTCCAATGCTGCCATAGCTATGGCTTTCACTAAAGTTGGATTCTGTAGATACCATCGTATGTCCCGCATTTAATCCAATCCTTCCAGTTTGTAAAACTATCCGGACTTGATACCCTGCCTGAAGATTTCTTTTGTTCAGAGGATTGACTAACTCCTGTTTTAATGAATCTGAGGTTAAAGTTGCATCAGTTGCGATTGCCCTTCCGAAAACACTTGCTATTAAATAGTATTCATTTTTGTTCGAGCCTTTTCTGTTGATGTAGTTATTAAACAAGCTCGATTGATCAATTTCATTAAATATTCCGATCTGAAGCCCCAAATTTTGCTCAAATTGAATTTGAATGTTCCCAAGGGTTAGATTTGACTGGGAAATGCCTCTTATCCTCCTTTGAAATGAAACGGGTTTGACAAATGAACCATGCAAACCATACAGGAACTTGTTGGACAATTGGTGTCTCCAACCTTCAAATATCGGACTGGAAATTAATTTATGGAAACTGTCCTGAATCCATTCAGCCCCTGAAATTTTTCCCCTCACCCCGAAAATTGTTCCTAAGGTCCAAATTTTTTTTTCGCTGGAAAATGACAAAGTTGATTTGATACCGGATACACCTGCAAATGGCCTGCTTGGTACCCTGGATAACTTTGCAGTCTCGGCTGTAAAACCTTTTACAAAAAGTTCATTGGAGAATACAGTTTTTTCTCGGGGTAGGAACCTCAATTTGTTCGTTAAATTCGCCAGCCCGTTGTTTTCTTTTAGAGCAGTTCTGTATTCAATAAAAAGCCCGAAAGTATAGTAACGATCAGTTTTATCTTTAAATTTAAAAATATCATTGTCATGGGACAGCTGAACTTGGTGGAATACTCTACCATCTTGGGCATGCAAAAATTCATTTTTGCATAGAATTAAAATGAGTGAAAGTATTATAAAACATTTCATGATGGTAGCCAATAACCTATTTGGGATATGTCCTGAATTAACATACTCCATTTAGAAATATTGGTTTGCAAAAGGTTATATTTAAGTTGATATATACAACTTGATGCCGTGTATATCCAATTTTGAATTTTTTTTTTATATATTTTATTATTCAATTTCCTATCGGAAAGAAGTTGAACTTATTTGTTCCTCTTCCAAAATTTCAACATATGCTGTAAATCAATTAAGTATAAATAAAAAGCTGCCTTACATAGATCAGTTTCCTGATGAAATTCGGTGTAAGTGAAAAGAAGGTGAAATTATTTACAAATTTAGACTTGAAAAAGAGTAAGAATAAGTGAACCTGGTTCTTAATTCAACCGGATATGTGATCTCACAATAGAAGTTCTATTTAATAATTTCAGAGGGGCCGGATAAATTGCGGCTCATTTGGTTCACCGCGTATTTAGTTGAGACAGCCCCCCGGAGTTGAGGGGGCCA
>DATIAI010000218.1:0-2185 GCA_035458065.1 Algoriphagus sp.
TGACGGATATTCCGTTGAAAGAGAGCGGGAGAGGAGCTTAGGGAAGTACGAAGTACAAGGTTAGAAATACGAAAAATGAATATTCGAAATCCCGCGGGGCACAGGCTTCGAGGGATTTTTTTTTGGATGATTTTTAGCCACAAAGTGCACGAAGAGAAGCAATTTTTTTTGTCTTCCTCTCCAGTGTCTGATGCTTTTCGGAGCGAATTTCCTGGATTTGAAACCTTTGATCTTTTTGATACTTTGTGTTTCTCATAGAAAACACTCAAAAAATACCAAGAAAAAGTGAATGCAAAGGGACTTCTCTGGACTTGAATCCTTTGATCTCTTTGATTCTATTTGTTTTAGGAAAATCACTTTTTGATCAGTTCCAATTGCTCTGGATTTTCGATAATTTTTTCCTCATACATCAGCGTCCAGCCCATTGATTTAGTGAGGACGTAAAAATTGGTTAATTCGACCATCAACCTTTCCCGGGAATTTTCCATCAGATCCGATTTTTCAATCTGAGTTCTAATTTGGGCGGTGACCGAAGTTTTGATTTTGTTATAATCCTTGGCTTCGAAGGAATTGAAATAATCTTGCGACACATCGTAATATTCGATGTCGGGGTAGATATTGAGGACAGGATCCGGTATTTTTTTCAGGATGAGCGTTTTGTTTTCGGCATCGATTTCAGTTTCCAATTGCCTCAGGTCATACTCTACGGTTGCTTTGGCATTGACTACGACCAGGGCTTTTTTGTCAGAGGTCCAAAGGTTCATAAAGAGGCTTTGGGAGTTTTTGAAGGTGAAAACTTTGGAATAGTAACCCTCAGTCACGATCAGTTTGCCGACTTGCTGGACTTGTTTTTGGATCAGTTCCGAACTCGCTCGCAATTCTTCTCGCTCCTGCTTCCCATTGTAGAAAAACCAAAACCCCGCGAACAATACCAATGCGATTAGAAAGCCGAATCCAAATTTGTTCATACCTGACCTGAAAAATTAAGTTCCGAAATTGTGGAAAAATCCAGGGTGATCCAATTTGTCTTAATCATTTTAGTCCAAATAGAGGAATATTAGATAGCTTTCACTCAAAAGATACGCTGGATTGCCGTTCCCTATTCACGTTTAATTTAAGCACATCAGGTCGTGAATAATGTCCTACGGGATCGAAATTTTGTCGCTCTTCTAACACTCGGTTGAAATCGAGGGTCTGAATCAAAAGCCCTTCCTTAATGGGGACAGGTTCCAAAATCCACTTGCCATCCGGCCCGGCGATGCAGCTTCCACCATCACCAATATTCTCAGGGAAACTTTCAAGAATAAAATCCAGATGCGGTGTGTCTTCTGGAAAGTCTCTTAGCCTCATAAGACTCGACACCGAAATCACAAAAGATCGACTTTCCTGAGCGATCATTCTGGTGATAGTTTCGGTATTCCTTACCGAACCCGGCCAAACGGCGATATGGAGATTTTCTCCCAATCCATACAGGGCAGTTCGTGCCAGTGGCATCCAATTTTCCCAGCAATTCAATCCTCCAAGGGTAAAGTTTTTCAGTGGGTGAGTCTGGAGCCCATTTCCATCTCCCGGAGACCAAGTTAGTCGCTCCTCATAAGTTGGCTGAAGCTTGCGATGGACTGAGCAGATTTCTCCCTTTTGATTAATGTAGACCAAACTGCAATACAGACTGTGTCCACCCCGATCCTGAGGTCGCTCAATGATTCCCAAATAAATCGCGATATGATGTTTCTTCGCTAATCCCTGTACTTCCTTCAGGTCTCCCGCTTCGATTTGCACCGCATTTCGGGCATAGTGAGCGTGAATTTCTTTTTGAATTTTGTTGTCCCAAGCTGAGGCATTTGTGATGGAGAGCCACCAAGGGTAACCGGGAACTAGCCCTTCACCGAAAACGAGCAGTTCTGCGCCTTTTTCGGAAGCTTCGATGATTGCCAATTTGACCTTTTCCAATGTGCCTGATTTGTTCAACCAGACAGGAGCGATTTGGGCAAGAGCGACTTTGAGCAGATTATCGGCCATGAGTTGAAGTTTAGGAATTGAAAATAAGGCAAACCTGATAGATTAGATAAATTCTCACAGATTTAAACTTGGTAATAAATACCCCAATAGGTTTAGAAAATCAGAGATGAGATTGTTTAAGGTTTGTAACTAAACCTATTTATAAACACATATTTGTAATTTGTTT
>DATIAI010000219.1:0-4509 GCA_035458065.1 Algoriphagus sp.
GGTTTCACCCGCGGCTATTGAAAAGTTCGACCCCTATTGGGGTCGGATATTGAAGGTGTTGTAAAACTTTGAAGCATGACCACGAAGTGGTCGAACCTTTTAATAGCCCTAGGTAAAACCTAGGGGAAATTGAATTGTGAGTAGGATATCAACCCTGAAAGGGTTGAACTCGATGACCACTACTAGGTAGTCATCTGCCTTCTAAATCTCGAACAGCGCCCATATTCGGTCTTCTTGCCTTATTCTTTAATCTCAAACTCCAACCTTTTGAAGTCAGATTCAACCGCTGTTTTTGATGGGTTTAAAAGATCTGTTTCGAAAAGCCTGTTCAAATTATTTCCAGCTAAATCTTCCAGTCTGCTTTCTATTTGAAGAATATACTTACCCTTTTTCCATGGATTTTCGGGAATAAACTGAATGCTTTTTTCTTCGGTTCCAATTGTCCATTTTCCGGAAATTGGCTGATTTTCATCGTCTTTAATCGTGAATACTTCATTGAGCAGACTGAAATCCAATGTTTCAGAAAAGTTAAACTTTACCGCTTCAATTGTCCCTGCTTTAGGGATTTCCAGAGTCCAAGAAGTCGGGCTAGGAGAGATGCTGTCACGGCTGGTCACGGTGAAGTCTTTGGTATAGCTTTGGGCTAGATTTCCGCCCGACCTGCCTTTCCATTGGTCGGAGATGATGAGACGATAGGATTTTCCCATCTCCAATGGAGCGCCCATTTCCAAATTTGGAATCAGGTCTCTTTTAATTCTTCCTGGATCCAGCCATAGCGTGAGAAGGGTTTGATCCTCATTCCAAAGCTCAGGCTGGAGGTCAAGAAATGCACCTTTCAGAGTGTCCTGATTACTGTTTAAAAGCGTCACTTGTGCTAATGAATTGCCTTCCCGCATCGGTTTGGAAAATTGGATGAAGAACTTCAATTGGTTTTCAGGAAGGCTGTCCTGCGTGGGATAAATTTCCAATACAGCTAAGTTTGCCTCACTCTCAGCTAATACGGGAATGGACACCGTTCCAATACTCGAACCTTTATACATGATCTCATAGGATTGTCCCCTGGTGAAAGGAATGAGCGGAGTGAACTGAACCTCATTGCCGTTCTCCCGGAGCTCACCCAAAATAGAGGGGTTATTTTCTTCTCCTTTCAAATGAACAGTCAATCGAGTCCCATCAAAGTTTTCTAGCAGACTTAAAGGAACTACTAAACCAATTGCCTTTTCATTTTCCCATAAGATAAAAATCTCTCTCTCAGACTTTTCAGAGCAGGAAAGCAACAAAGAGGTACATAAAAAAATCAGGCTGAGCCCGAGGGACAGCCTGATTGGAAAGCACATTGATTTCATTATTTCAACAGATGCTCGGCTTTATCAGTGGTCCATAAGTCCAGCGAACCGTTGGATCTGCGCTGCAGGATCACCATGGTGTCGTCGGTCATTTTATCGAGTTGTAAAACGTTGGTCATGGGCATGGACACAAAATCGACTCCATCCGTGGCGAAATTAGCGGTAACTGGTTGGGTGAGCGATCCTTCGAAATTCTCAATATCATTGAAATCTACCCGAAAAACAGGTCGGTTGGAATTAGACATTACCAGGAAAGATTTACCGTCTTTCTGCATGGTCACCAAATCCAATGGTTGGTTTCCGCTGCCCATTTCAGCAATGGTTCTGCCTTTGACGTGAGTGCCTGCTTTCAATTCATCCATTGGAAAGAGCACCAAGGGAGTACAGGTGTAGCTGGCGACGAGGTAATCCTTTCCATTTACTTCTGCTGTGGTAAAAGTCTTAATAGGCGAGCTAGTCTCATACTGTCCATGTGCTGCGTGGAAGATTTCCAAAGATGCAAAATCCTGCTTGTCGGTAAATGGGAATGGGATGCTTCTGAAGGTTGAGCTAAATTCCTGATTGGATAGCCCACTGACCAGCAATTTGCCATTTGCATATCCCAAATCGGAAATCGAGGAAATGCGCAGCGATCTTCCTCTTCCGTCTTTTGCATCTTCAGCGGGTGAGTTGTTCAATACCACAACATCAAATTCAACTTCTTTTAGCGAAACCGGAGCAATGGTTTCTCCTTCCATGCTTAACAAAATAGGGGTCCCATCACCGGATTGAACAGCCAGGTAAACTTTCTTGGAAAGCGGATTTACAGCAATATCAAGGATGGAAATGTTGTCTTCCGTTGTTCCCAGCACTCCTGCCAATTTTTTATCAATTCCCGTAACATTGAGGGGCTTTATTTCAGAATTGCTGGCGTCTTTGGTATTTAAAGCGATGACCGATGCAGCTTTGGAATCCCCGATAAACAGTATGCCATCAGGACCAAAAGCTAAGGAGGTAATTGATTTGATCTCAGGGGTTCCCAATTTCAAATTATAGGGCAATTCCTCGGTGCGAAATGTGAATGCGGTAATACCCGCCACCAGTACAAATACTCCAAAGATTAATGATGACTTTTTCATGGTAGGTAGGGTTTATGTATTTATCTGATTGTGAATAAGGAATCTATAGAAAATAAGCCTTGATTCAAAGTGAAATTGTTTAAATGGATTGCCGGAGGGGACCAAATTCTGACTGGGAATTTTGTTTTGCAACCCGTGATCATCAAAAGATCCTTGTGGGAACCGAAAGGAGGATTAACTTGGATGGTAAATCTTCCCAAAACAGCCATGATGAAAAAATCCCTTTTCTCTCTCATCGCAATGATCTTTTTCGCGATGCAAGTTCAAGCCCAAGATCTGTTATTTCCTGAGATGCCGGGGATGGTTTCCTATACTTACAGAACAAGCTTTTCAAAGGATCTTCCCGCCACTTTGGATACTTTGCAGAAGATGGGCATCACCGACATGGAGTTTTCCAATCTCTTTGGCCATAAGGCAGCTGACATCAAAAAAGAACTCGATAAGCGCGGAATGCATTGCTCTTCCTATGGAGTCGGTTATCAAGATTTAGTGAACAAAACTGCCCAAGTAGCGGAGGATGCCAAGGCCTTGGGAGCTAAGTATGTCCGGGTGGCTTGGATCCCTCATACCAAACCTTTCACCTTGGAGAAAGCGCAGGAAACTATTGAAGCTTTTAATACGGTGGGAAAGGTATTGAAAGAAGAGCATGGTCTTACTTTTTGCTATCATAATCATGGGTATGAGTTCGAGCCTCATGGGGACGGAACCTTGTTTGACCTGATGATTCAAGAGACCAATCCTGAGTATGTGAGCTTTGAAATGGACATTCTTTGGACGTTTTTTCCGGGTGCAGATCCGGCGACTTTGCTGAAGAAGTATGGCGACCGCTTCAAACTGATGCACATGAAAGACCTCAAAAAAGGTGTTAAAGGCAATATGTCAGGAGGGACACCGACGGAAAATGATGTTGCCTTAGGAACTGGGCAGCTTGACATTCGGGCAATTATAAAAGCCGCGAAAGAAGCTGGAGTCGAGCATTTTTACCTTGAAGATGAAAGTCCTATCTATTACAAGCAGGTGCCGAAAAGTATTGAATATCTGCACAGTCTGAAGAAGTAGGCAGATTTCGGTGGGCAGTTGGCTGTGTTTTGCTTCAATCCGGGAAAGCCAGAAAAGCCACTTGAAGCTCGCCTAGTCTCCTGTATCCTTCCGCGTTCATGTGGATGGGATCGACGTAATAAAGGTGTTTGTTGTACACATTGTAACCGCCAAGCGTAAACTGATCCAAGTAGGGGATGCCATGAAATTCGCAGATTTGTTTTTGCATCGCGACATAGGCGGCCATCCCATCTGCGGCTAATGGATCGTAGGCCCCGCGATCATTGAAGGCTTTACTGGAGGTGAAAAAATAGATTTGAGCCTTGGGGTTGATCTCATAGATTTTCTTGATGCAATAGTTGATTCCTCCTGCCTGCGTGATCAGTTTCTTTTCGTCGTAGCCGTCAAATTCCGTGAAGTCGGTATAGCTTCCAACTTCGCGCTTATTGGTATAGTCATTCGTTGAAGCCCAAAGGATATAGATATCAAACACTCCCGCTTCGTCCACCTGTTGTTGAAGCGACTTTCCTTGGAGAGACGAGAAACCGGCCCCGCCGACTCCGTAATTGGTGATACTCACTCCCAGGCGTTCTTTCCACATATTTTTGGCGCTGTCACTCGCAGGAATCACCGAAACCGAACCTCCGAAGACCGCCACCGACTTGCCATAGTTGTAGGATGCCTTCAAGTCCTGCTGCGCAAAAACTGAGATTGAGAGCAACAAAAGAGGAATTAGAAAGAAGTTTTTGATTTGGCTCATTTTGGGAGAGTTAAATTTCGGAGGAAAGGATTACCTCAATCAATATAAAAAGACTGATTTGAAAGTGGGCAAAGACGGGAAATAGATGAGAAAGTGTTTGGATCAAAGATGCCACCTAGCTCATCGTTGAAATTTGAACTGCGTAAATCGTAGATCAAAAGTCTTCAATACAAGGTCTTATCCCCTTTTTCCTTCCAAAGATCAAAAGCCTTTAGGCTTTCCTCTCTTAAAAATGGAATCATGGGAA
>DATIAI010000220.1:0-5758 GCA_035458065.1 Algoriphagus sp.
ATCAGTATATTTTGTTTCACCCGGGTTACCGGCCTGAGATAGCGGATACACCTTTAGCCGTTTGCCATAGGCTACGGATGTGGCAATATCAGAATCACTGTGGCTTGGCAAATTTGAGCGAAACAATGCGTAACCTTCATACGTATCCGCAGCCAGGACAATGTAACCACTTGGTGGCTTTTGCTGATAGCCCGGAGGAAGGATCAGGTATTTGCCCCCTGCGCCTTTATCTGCTCCATATGGTCCCGCATCTTCCAGTGGCATCTGAAAAACATTGTCAATGTTGGCAGCAAATGAAGAGCTTCCATCGGCCGGAGGAACGTCTATCACCAAGGGCCCTGCCTCTTTGGTATTAAAAAATATCATGAAATAGATCGCATCGGGATTGGGTGTAAGCGTTTGGTTGTGCCAGTCTACAGGCTTAGACCAATAAACAATCTCATTTTGTTTAGCGGATGTTTTAGTAAGCATTTCCTGTAGCATCAAGTCATAATTAACCGCAGGCATGCCCCAAATGACGGCACTTATAGCCCGCTGGTAGATCATTTGTTCTTGGATGTTAAGAGGTATGAACTGTTTTGTCGCTAGGGAATCGATATCCGAGGTGCTTTCTGAATTTCTTTTTTCAGGTTGACTGCAGGCGACCATCAATAGAAGTAGGGCTGCAAAAAGATTTTTATTACTCATGGGTTTGAATTTGTTGTGTGATTCAACATCGTGACCGAAAAATTTTGTGAAAATGACACGGTTATACTCTAAAATAAGAAAAAATATTCTTCGTGTCAGGGCCATTAAAAACATTTTTTAAGTGTCCTGAATGGTGTTTTTGGACCTTATTGTTTCTCTGCTTTACTCAATTTATTTATAGTTTAGACTCGGTGCAGTTTGCCTGCTCTGTGTAAAAAAAGAGTCCAAACTTAAATGTTTGGGTAATACTGAAGTTTAGCTATCGGGATAACCTGAGGCCGGCTGATTGATAAAAAATAGGCTTCTCTCAGGTGGGTTTTACTTCAACTCTCCAGCAAGAGATTTAATCTGATCCAGAATATTCACGAGTGAATTTTCTGAACTCGATCTGCTATTCTCGTCCACAAATCCAGTTTGGGACCAGGTGAGTCTGGAGGTTTTGTTATCAATTTTTTCAATAGCATAGCTGACCATTGAATAGTTTTCCGGCTTGTCTTCCAATCCGCAGAAGCCACTCCAATAGCGATATTTCAGGTTTTCGAATTCATTGGATTCTACTACAACACCTTTGTCAATAAATTCCTGATTTTCAAAGTTGATCTTAAAAAGAATAGCGCTGCCAGGCTTCCAGTCCGTGACAGTTTGTGCACCAAATAGGTACTGACTGATCCAGGCTGGATCAGTAAGAATTTTCCAGACTTGATCAGGACTCGCTGCAATGTCTATGGATCGAGCCGAAATCAAATTGTTGTCAAGTTTCAAGTCCTTCATTTAAATGGATGTTTGTACAATGATTACTTTGGCAATACCCTTTATTCATATTAGTAATTTATCAGCTTGTTGAATGAATTCAAATGGGTAAAATTCAGGAATGCCTTAGATCAAAAAAAATGATCCGTGTTTGCGGATCATTTTTTACATGGGTCTGATATTTCCTAAAGGAGCTGATGAGCCTAATGCTATCTGTCCTTAATTTTTCCCTTCAAAGTACTTAATTTCGCCTTCATTTTGTCGATTGCCTCTCCAAGGGATTTCTCAACTGACTCATTTTTACTTACCACCAAGATAGGCTGTATCCCTTCGAGTCTGGTTTCTATCTTGCATTGGATATCGTCCTTTCCGCCTTTTTCAGCATTCTGATCAGAGAGATGAACTTCTATACGGGTGATATTTTCCACAAAATGTTTTAATCCGGCGTGAAGCTTTTCAGATACAAATGATTCCAGCCTTGCTGTTCCCTCAATGTTTTTATCGGTGTTGAGCTGTACGATCATGATATTCTTGATTTTTAATAGGTGAGTAATGATTTCTAACGAACGCTTTCGTAACTCATGTTTACGGGTTTTTTGTAAAAAAGATAGCTTAGTGCTGGTGTCTTCATGATAGGTGATTGAAGGTGAAAGGATTAGATTTTGTAATCCGTCAGCCTAAGTTTATTCATGGAAGTTTTCTGAATACTGGCAAAATCAGATCAGCGAAAGCCTAAGTTTGGGGTCTCAAGCTGGATGCACAAAATGGGACTAGGCTTACGCTCAATGGGTCACTGATTGAGAAAAGAGTAGACCACACTCAAGCTGGGAGACTATTTCTAGTTGAATAATATACCAGATCACCATTTACAATACAGTCGGTATGCTTACTACTTCAGGTGAGTTGTTGTGCCTCATCAACCATATTCCTAATAATGCCATCCAATTCATTAGCCGAATCTCTCAGATGTTTCAGCCAAATAAATAGATCATCCTGATTTTTGTTGCCCTCAATAAAATTCATTATCCCCAACATTCTGGCTAGGGGAGCACGAACTATATGCGACTGCGTCCAGGCAATATTTTTGAGTTTTTCATTCTGTATTTCAATTTGTCTCACATAGCTATTTCTGCTTATTTCAAAATTCTTTCGTTCCGTGATATCGGTCATTGCTCCAACCATTCGGATAGGATTTCCTCTTTCATCTCTGATCACAATACCTCTGTCAATCACATCGGCATAAGCCCCGCCATTTTTTTGATAACGATATTCTTCAGTCCAGTGGGATTGATCAGGTTTTCCGAGTGCTCCATAAATACTTTGCAGCACAGCTTCCCGATCCTCAGGATGAATGTGATTGGACCAGGATTCTAAAGTCGGAGTGATTTTTTCAATTTGGTACCCAAACAGAATTTTGAAACCAGCTCCCCAATACAGGGTATTTTCCAAGATATTCCAATCCCAAATCGCATCATGGGTCGCTTCGGTCACTTTTTCAAAGCGTTCATTGGCTTGAAGCAGGCGGGTATCTGACTCTTTTCTCTGGGTTATGTCTTTAAAATAAACAGACAGTCCCGTGGGTGAGGGGTAAACCGTCGCTTCGAGCCACTTATTCATTGTAGGGTAAAACTCCTCAAAAGTCACACTTTCCCCGGAATCCATGGCTTTGTGGTATTGGCGGTAAAAGTCAGTTTCGATGACATCAGCGTATTCATCCCAAAGGTTTTTCCCCAAGACAGCATCCCTTTCCTTACCAAGAATTTTTTCGGTTTCTTTGTTCCAATAGGTTACTGTCCAATCTTTGTTTACACTGAAAAAAGCATCCCCGATACTTTCCAGTATGTTGTTTTTCTCCTGATAGGCTTTTTCAAGCTTGGCTTCAGCATACTTACGTTCATCTATGTTTCTGAAGTAAGCAGATATTCCACCTTGTGATGGATAGGCTTTTATTTCATACCATTTTCCATCTGCCGGGTAATAGTAGTCAAAGGATTCCGGTTTTTTGGATCGGGCGACCAGTTGATAAATTTCCTGAATGGGGGTACCTATACCGGCCGGGAACAATTCCCAAATATTCCTGCCCAAAACGTCTTCAGCCTTTTTCAGCAGGATGTTTTCTGCTTCCTTGTTGAAATAAGTAAAATTCCAGTTTTTGTCCACTGCATAGAAAGCATCTGATATACTTTCCAGTATCTCGCGGATCTGAATCTCCAGCGACTTGAAAACATGGATATCCTGAAAACTGCCATATATCCGCCGGCATTTCCCATCAATCATCTCCGCATTTCCAATAGCCCGAACCCACCGTTCGTTCTTTTTTTGAGTGACCAAAACCGCTTCAAAATCAAACTCAGCCCCGGTTTCAATACATTTTTGCACCTTCTCAATTGCCATCTGGCGAAAATCTTCCCGGTAAAAGTCAAGGCCTGACCGTAAATCCGGAATGAAGGTATTCGGGTCAGTTTCATGGAGTTCGTACACCATTTCTGACCAGTAGATTTTCTCACCAATCACATCAAATTCCCAACTTCCGATTCTGGCGAGTTTCGATGCCTGCCGAGCTAATTCTATGAGCTTTTTATCTCCCTCTGTTCGTCTTTTTGTCATTTTGATAGTGGGAATAACTGGTTGCAGCTTTGCGGTTGCGGGGATTTTTAGCACTGCTATTCAAACGGGGGAATAAAAGTTGAACTTTGCTCAAATGCTCCACAAAAGCACTTTTGACGTTTTATTTGCAAACCGCTGTTGGGGCTTGGTTATTCTTTCTTTTTGGCTTTTCCCGGCAGCTATGGGGATGAAATGGCTCGCCCATATGGTTAAGTTACGGCCTGAAGTCTGAATTGCAATTTCTATGAAACAGAAAGAAAGGATCGGGCTATGGAAATGCTTTTGTGACTACCTCGGGGAAGGTTTGACCACGTCGTGGTCATTTATTGGAAATACCGATGATTGAATTTCAAAATCCTGAAACGGCAGTCTTGATGGGGTGGAACTATATCTCACCAACTTTTACAGATAGTCCCTACGCTCAGTCCAATGTCAATTTTGTTATCAGGCGAGAAACTAGTAGACTTCGTCTAGAGGGAGGAGCGTTTTTTTGGATGACTACGCTGACACCCATTTTCCAACTACAACCTGATTTACCGAAATGAAGACGATGTGGATTACTTCCGAAGGTTTGGAAAAGCTGAAAGCCGAACTTGACCAGCTTTGGCGTGTGGAGCGTCCTGAAACCACACAAAAAGTCGCCTGGGCGGCAAGTTTGGGAGACCGTTCGGAAAACGCCGATTACCATTACAACAAAAAACGTCTCCGGGAAATAGACCGTCGTGTCCACTACTTGCGCAAATGCGTCGATGACCTGAAGGTGATCCCTTATTCTCCTTTTCAGGAGGGAAAAGTGATGTTTGGGGCTTGGGTAGAGATCGAGAATGCCAAGGGACAAAAGATCCGCTTCCGGATCGTGGGAGGAGAAGAGATTTTTGAGCGCAGGGACTATATCTCGATCGATTCACCCATGGCCCAGGCCCTGTTGAAAAAACAGGTAGGCGATGAGGCGCTCGTCCAAACGCCCACCATGCAGGTGCAATGGCGAGTTGTGAAAATTGAATATGAAAAATAAGGAGTGAAAAGCAGTGACGATGGGTGTTATTTGCTAAAATATCCTAACCAGTTTTAATTGGCTTTTGACAAACTATCACCAATAATCCACATCAATTAATCCTTTCATTCCCGAGTAATTTCTCGCACTCGAATAGAGATAATCTTCGGGCTTTTCTACTATTCCTGCTCTTACTGGATTTTCATGGATATAGGTCATTCGACTTTCAATCATTTCTGGTTTGAAGAGTTCAATCGCATGATTTTCATGAGTCCAAAACTGCAAATCTCCTGATCGCTTATTGAATTCTGCATGATATTCAAAAATCATCTTCAGCCATTCCTTTCGGCTTTCATGTGGATTTTCCAAAATTAACTGTAACAGTTTCTTGCTGGTAAATTTCTTAAAATCTCGTACCCAATCTGACAATTTCCCATCTTTCTGCTGTACGATAAGATGAATGTGATTGCTCATGATCACATAGCCATACAGGTACAAACCTTTCTCTTTTCGGGAATAAGTCAGGTTTTCAAGGATGAAGTCACGATAGGTCTTTCTGGTAAAAACATCAGCCCAACCAACGACCTGGAAAGTCAAAAAATAAGGCAGTTCTTGATCTCTGATCTGATATGCTTCGCCCATAAAAGAAATTTACGTTTTGATCCTCAAATAGTAAAGGCCGCTATTGGCTTTTACGTTGAAGTTCCTTAGGACGCTGGG
>DATIAI010000221.1:0-17768 GCA_035458065.1 Algoriphagus sp.
CATGGAAAAAATCACCCTATTCTGGTTTCGCAGAGACCTCAGACTGGAAGACAATACAGGCCTATTTTATGCGCTTCAGCAGGAAACCAAGGTCCTACCCCTATTCATTTTTGACAAAAACATCCTCGACAAACTCGAAGATAAAGCTGACGGGAGAGTAGAATTTATCCATTCCCAAGTCGCTGAAATCAAATCCCTGCTTGAGCAAAAAGGCAGTTCCCTGCTGATCAGGTATGGTAGGCCAGAGGAAGTTTATGAGAAGCTTTTGAATGAATTTGATATTCAGTCGGTGTACACCAACCGTGATTATGAGCCCTATGCAAAGGAGCGGGATTCTAAAATCGAATCACTTTTGAAGGAAAAAGGAGCGACATTTTTGAGTTTCAAAGATCAGGTCATTTTCGAACCGGGAGAAATCCTGAACGGATCGGGTGAGTTTTACAAAGTTTTCACTCCCTTTAGTCGTAATTGGCTGGAGAAATATCGGCAAACCAAAGTTCAACCCTCGGCAACGCCCAATTGGAAAAACCTTTTTCAAACCCCTCCTCTTTCAATGATTACCTTGAAAGAACTGGGATTTGAAAAGTCAAATCTCACCATTCCTCCCAAAATCACTGACGAGGCACTGATCAGTCATTACGATAAAACGAGGAATTTCCCGGCTCAAAAAGGGACCTCCAGGCTGGGAATCCACCTGCGTTTTGGTACCATTTCAGTCCGAAAACTGGCGCAAGTGGCTGCTCAGCTCAATGAAACCTACCTCAATGAACTGATCTGGAGGGAATTTTACATGATGATTCTGGCATTTAACCCGCAGGTAGTAGACAAGGCCTTCAAACCTGCCTATGACCGGATTCCCTGGAGAAACAACCCTGAGGAGTTTCGGGCTTGGTGTGAAGGCAGGACTGGTTTTCCCATCGTGGATGCCGGCATGCGTGAGTTGAACCAGACGGGCTACATGCACAACAGGGTCCGAATGATCGTGGCTTCCTTCCTGACCAAGCACCTCCTGATCGACTGGAGATGGGGAGAGGCATATTTTGCAAAAAAACTTTTGGACTACGATCTGGCGTCGAATAACGGTGGCTGGCAGTGGGCTGCAGGCACGGGAACTGACGCCCAGCCTTACTTTCGGATATTCAATCCGGACTCCCAAACGGAGAAATTTGATAAGGAATTGAAGTATATCAAAAAATGGATTCCTGAATTAGAAACAATAAAGTATCCAAAACCCATTGTAGATCATAAATTTGCCCGGGCAAGAGCACTAGACACCTACAAGAAAGCCCTGGAACAATGAAACCGGGTGGCACGAAAATTCCACTTTCAGGGTTATTCACAAGCCAGCAGAGATTCCTCCCAATAGCCTCGTTTGTAAACGGAGAGATGACTGGTAAATAAAAATTTAAATAAAATGAATATCGGAGACAAAGTCAGATTACTACACGGTAAGGAAGAAGGAATCGTAAGAAAAGTCTCCTCCAGTGGGCGGATAGAAGTGGAAATTGAGGATGGATTCATCATTCCTGCCATGAAATCTGAAGTAGTCATCATCGCCGAGGCGGAAAAAAACTACTTCGGAGAAAATGCCGGAGTCACCAAAGAGCCAGAAGCCCCCCTGCCCATTTCAGCTCCAAAAGATCAGGGACTTTACCTGGCTTTTCTACCCATCAACGATCAAAACCTGAGTCTCTACCTGATCAACGACAGTCATCAGCCCTATTTGGCTCATGCCTCTGAAGTGTATGGTGGAAATCAGCGGACGCTTTTTGCCGGCAATTTGAATCCCGGAGAAAGCAAAAAAATCGATGACAGAATGATGAAGGAACTGGATGAATGGCCGGCTTTTTTGCTCCGGTTTATCCCGATCCAAAACAAGCTGGAAAGAGCAATTGCTCCTTTTGAGCGACAGCTGAAGATGAAGGCTACCCAGTTTTTCAAACATCTCAGCAAAGCCCCCATTCTCGGAAAAAACGTCTACCTCTTCGCTATGGAGCAGACGACCAAAGAGCTGGACATTCGAAGTTTAAATGCCGAACTGAAGGATATCGCCCCCAAGCCGGAGCCAGTTAAGACCGTAAAACCTCCCCGGTCCATCGATCTCCACATCGAGCATCTTCATCCTGATCCCGACAAGCTGAGCAATTCCGAGAAAATGCGGATTCAACTTGAAGAATTCGAAAAGAATCTGAACCAAGCCATTGCATCAGGGATGGACGAGATTACATTCATTCATGGTCTGGGAAATGGAATCCTCAAAAAAGAAATTCATAAGCGTCTAAGCCAATTAGGAAATATTAAGTACTTTCAGGACACTCAGAAAGACCAATGGGGCTATGGTGCTACCTTGGTACGAATTTCCTAACCCATGCAAGCCAAGACTTCTCCGGTTTACCAGATTTTTGAGCAGCAGCACCAAGATGCCAAAACCCTTTTTTTGGTTCTTGGTAAGCAAATCAAATCCAAAAAAGCAATTGAATTACAGACCAAACTGGAGTTTTTGGAGCTCTTTACGGACCTGATGGGCAAAATCCATTTTGAGGATCAAAGTTTGGGATCTGACCTTTTTTTACCTTTCAAAACGCTCAAAAAGTCTCTTCGTAAAACCCACCACCTAAAGCTCGTCGAGCGTAATCTGAAAGCAAGGGAAGCAAAAACGGATCTGAGTTACGACAGCTATAAGGAATACCTGGTTGTCCAAAAAAAGAAAATACAGAAGGAAGCCTTTGATCTGGTTGTGGGAAGCTCTCTCAAATTCTGGGATGATTTTCAGCAAAAAGCCCAGCATTCCAGTAAAGGAATCAAACCGCTGATGATCAATACGGCTATTAACCAGTTGGTCCAGGAAGAACTTGAATTTCTCCATCGCGATCTCAAAGCACCCCTGCAAAGTCAGGGATTCAGGGACCTTTTCGAAAGTCTCCGGAAAATTATCATGCTTGAAAACCTCCTGATTCAGCTGGGATTCAATCCGATTTTCGTCTCCACCATCCACGATGAGATCGGTCAACTCAAGGAAAATCTAAAACCTTGGTATTCTAATCATTTGGCATTTCAGACTCTTTCGGGTTTTTTGGCAGAAAGGGAAACTATTTCCAAAAAATACATGGAATGGATCAAAGAGCTGAAAGAGGAAAAAATAAGCCTGTCTTCCGATATCGAAAAACAGGCTTTTGAATTGCTCAAAAAGGTTTTGGTTTAAATCAGATTTTTGAAAGTGCCGCCGCAAGATCATTTTTCAGATCCTCGGCATCCTCCACACCCACACTCAGTCGAATGAGTGAATCCACCAAACCTACTTTTTCTCTTTCCTCCTTTGGAATAGAAGCATGTGTCATCGAAGCGGGATGCCCGCAAAGTGATTCGACTCCACCAAGTGATTCTGCCAATGCAAACAAATGGAAACTCTCCATCACTTTCTTTGCATCTTCTAAGCTGTTTCCCACCAAAGTAAAGGAAATCATCCCCCCAAAATCCCGCATCTGCCGCTTGGCAACCAAGTGATTGGGATGGTCTTCAAATCCCGGCCAGTAGACTTTTTCCACTTTCGGGTGGTTTTTCAAATAGGCTGCAATGGTTTTCCCGTTTTGGCAGTGGCGCTCCATTCTCAGATGCAGCGTCTTGATTCCTCTCAGCACCAAAAAGCAATCCTGAGGTCCCGGAGTTGCACCGCAGGCATTTTGCAAAAAGGCCAGTTTTGAAGCCAGTTCGTCATCTTTGACCACCAAGGCTCCCATTACCACATCGGAATGCCCACCCAGGTATTTGGTCACCGAGTGCATGACGATATCAGCACCCAGGTCAAGCGGATTTTGTAGATAAGGTGAAGCAAAGGTATTGTCCACCGCCAATAGCAAGCCGTGCTTTTTTGAAAACGCAGCCATTGCTTCAAGATCAATGATATTCATCATCGGATTGGTGGGTGTCTCAACCCAGACCAGCTTGGTGTTTTCATTGACATAGGCAGAAAGTGCCTCGGGATCTGCCATGGATACAAAATGAAACTTGATTCCATACCGCTCAAAAACTTTGGTAAAAAGCCTATAAGTCCCACCATACAAATCGCTGGTCGAGATGATCTCGTCACCGGGATTAAACAGTTTGACAACGGCATCGATCGCTCCCAAACCGGAGGAAAAACAAAGTCCGTGTTTCCCGTTTTCGAGAGCAGCAAGGCTGTTTTGAAGAGCGGTGCGGGTAGGGTTGTGAGTTCGGCTGTATTCATAGCCCAAATGGTCTCCCGGGGACTTTTGCACATAAGTGGAAGTCTGGAAAATCGGCGTCATGATGGCCCCTGTAGAAGGGTCAGGACTCACACCTGCATGAATGGCTTTGGTACCAAATTTCATAAGATTATAATTTGATTTTTAAAAGACTTATGGAATCTTGCATGATTGCCCCGATAGCTGTCAGGTGTGGCTGCGTCATGCTCGATTTCATATAATAGTTGAGTTTATATTCTTTTAGGAGGGTAATTCGGATACATCGATTTTTTTGGGTGAAAATCCGAATTTGAGTGCTAAACTTGTCGGAATTTAAACAAGATCCGCAGTCATAGCTGCCAAAGATGACGAAAAAGGCCAGTATTTTCAAGACATTAGGAGAGTACTTCACCCTGCATTTTGGCGCCACTTTAGGCTGGATTTGGGTGACAGTAATGCCCGGAATAGGGAGTTTGGTTTTGCTGGCTAACGCTCACATTCCAGAAAGTTTCCGGATCGAGCAGGCATATGACCACTTTTCATTCATATTGGCGACGGCAGTTTTGCTGGGATTGGCAATTTTGCCGACCACCCTCACTGCTCTTGCGACCGGATATTTCTTTGGATGGATTGGATTTCCGGGTTTGTTTTTTGGATACCTTCTTGCCAATGTGATCGGGTATTCTTTGGGTAAAGCACTTAACACAGATTTTTTATCCCTTTTATATCTCCGAAAACCCGAACTTCAGTCCCAGCTCGAAACGAAGATAGAAAAGCCCGAAAGACTGATCTTTTTTATCCGGATCAGTCCGGTGATTCCTTTCGCGATTTCAAATTTCCTTTTTGCCTCTTTAAAAATCGACCTGAAAAAAGTTCTACTTTTTGGAATTCCGGGCATGCTTCCCCGCACTATGATTGCTTTTGGTTCAGGACTTTTAGCCGATTCCTTGCTGGATGCAAAAAAAGCCATGAACGACCCAAAGCAATGGGTAATCCTGGCTTTCTTATTTATGCTGAGTTTTTGGGGACTTTATCGAAACTGGAAACGATCCAAGAATTAACGTAGCAGGTACATTTTCCCATACCCTTTGGTGAATCCCTTATCTCCGGCAGTGGGCCGGTGCTCCATAAACTGGCCATTTTTCCTTACCAAAACCCGGTAGATGTAAACCCCATTAGCAAGCTGATCTCCAAATTCATCCCTGCCGTCCCAGGCATATTCGGTGATATTATTACCAATCCGGATCGATCCAAGTTCGTTTTGGAGAATTTCCCGCACCACTTTTCCGGTCACGGTCATGATCTGAATTTTGATCTCGTCGGGAATCTCGGATCCGGTCAAGGTGAATACAAACTTCACCGAGGTGCTAAACGGATTGGGATAAGGATAAAAGTTGGTAATCTGGGACTCATTGACCACTTCGAAAGTGATCTCATAGGGCTGCGGTGAGTCTTCATTGGTGATTCTCAAGGTGTACAGGCCATCTTCCAAGGGACCTGGAATGAAGGAAACCCGGAAGCTTTCATCCTCAGAAGCCGGAGTCCAGGTCAGGTTTGGATTGGAGAAATTGACTTTGTTAAACTGACAGCCTTCACAGTTTTGCTTCAGGAATATCTCCATTCCCAGCGTATCCTTTTTATAAAGCAACGTTTGATCATTTTTGAGGAGGGCGGTCACCATCACATTTGGTGAAACCAAATCTCCATCCATAATGTAGATGCCGTCGAAATTGACATCCAGGAGAGAAGTCGAATTATCACCCTCTACATCGAAAGCCACACCTAAATCGATCAGGTTATTTCGGAAAGTCTGTTCTCTCTGGATTCTCGGATTGGCGAAAACCTCAAGCTCGGTTTCTCCTGCCCTTCCTATACTATTGAATTCCACAGTAAACTCTACTTGCTCTCCTGCTTTCAAGGCAGGAAGTTTTTTGGTGAAATTTTCCACTTTCTTAGTCGTCAGATTGGTCATTTTCCAATCAACCTGTATTGAATCCAGAAAATTGTAGATAGAGGCATTCTTGAAAATGAAATCAATCTTTGCACTTTGGCCTTCTCTGAGGCGGATGCGATCAGTAGGATTTTTTTCCAAAAGAACTCCTTCAGGCACTCCTTCAAAATTCACCTGCCACCTGTCCAGTTGTGCGGGTTTGGCAGAATTGGGATCATCCATCGAATACCTAAGTCTGAGGTATGGATAGCTGAGTGGATTGATAGAGGAAAGATCGATCTCCTGATCCAATACATCCTCGATCAATATTTCCTCTTCGCCATCTTCCATCACACCCAGAATATCGAAGCTGGTAAATTCCTCCTCATTGATCCAGTTTCGGGCATTAACATTTTGAAAAAACCGCTCCCATGACGCAGCAGGACCAATTTTTGGTGTCAAAATTACCCCATTGGTGAAATACCCCTCCACATCTGTTTCAAAGCTGAGAGTCTGTTCTGAAGCTGGTACTTCAAAGTTTGGATTGCCGATAATCTCGATTGCTTCGCCCGCACGCATTCCCTTTCGTCCGTAAAGGATGTAAGGATCACCGGTTTTCAAAGCTCTGAGAGTCGCCTCATTTGCGCCAAATTCCTTGAAGCTCTGGTAAGCGCGATCAGGCCAGGCATCAAACGTGACACTTCCGACTGTAAAAATCACCACATAATCCCCGTCTTTGACACCTCTTACATAGTCTTGCAGTGTATTGTTTCCAGGGGTTGTGATCCATGCATTTTGGATGCTTTGGATCATTTGAGGCACACGGCCGCAGGATCTGGAATCCAGAATATCAAATCCAGGCACCGGAATCGCCAAATAGGGCAACAGCGTTTTTTGGTCGATCGCCACCAAACCTAAAGTCCCATTTGGACAAAGACGGCTATTGGCGTTGTTGACATTGTCAATGATCTGGGGAATGTTATCAAGATAGAACTGTGTATTGCGGAAGCTGAGAGTGTCCACACCGGCACCTACTGTAAATACCTCTATGCCTGTTTTTTGCTGAATGTACTGCCAGGAATTACGACTTTCGTCCATTTCCAGGTTTTCCAATTGGGTTTGCAGCAATTGGTCATTTACCCGCTGAGTCCAGCCATTTCCTGAATTGGGGAGATAAGAAAAACTTGAATTGGTCCAGGCATCCGTTTCTCCGGCCTTTGGATCCTGGAATCGAGACCTCCAGTAATAAGTTGTGGAGTCATTGCCTGCCGAGAGATTGACCGGCCATTCGACCAAGCCCGAGGTAGTGGACCGGATTTCTTTTCTGAATGCGGAATTGAAATTGATCGTTGTGTCCATCTGAACGATCAAGGTCCTGTTTTCAGTCAATTTCCCCGGTGCCTGGGTGATCAGCTTGATCTCTTTTTGGCCTACAATTCCAAAATTAGCTGGATACAAATTGATCGTACCACTCAGAGGAATAAATGCTGTATAGGTGATGGAATTGTTGGCAAAAGTCATTTCAGGAACTTCCTTTTCGGTGTTCAGGGAAATGGTAAACTGATTGTCTCCAGCAGCATCCAAAAGCAGATTTGGGACGGAAAAGACCAAAGTATCTGCTCTGGAAATGGATGATATCCTGACCGGATCAAAGGTGATTGTTGACCCGTTTGGGAGTTTTCTGTCTATTTTGAAATTCAAAGAATCAGAATTGACCATGCCAAGATTTCGAACAACAAAAGAAAGTTTTAAGCTGTCAGAAATGGCCGAAAGCGGTGAATCATCAAATGTACCGAGGCTCACTTCTTCGACATCCACAGAATAATCAGCCTTATTTGCCGGAAAAATCCTGACTCCGGGATCCCCGAGCATGACCATCTGCTCCATGTGGGTATAATTCAAAGGACTTGTGCCGAAGGTTTTTACTAAATTCCTCTCCGCTTCAAGTTTTACTTCTCCGATGGTCTTGTAGATATTTGAACTGTCTGCAAAGGCAGAATTATAAAATAAATCCGAATACCGTCTGAGGTAAACATCCACACCGATGGAGGTGTTCGCCATAACGATTACCGCCCCTTTTTCAGGTGTAATGACCCAGTCTTCTCCTTGAGTATAAACTGTGGAATAAGCGCTCCCATAGTCACAACCATTGAAAAGCATGATGGGATACTTGCCTTTGTTGGCATAGCCCAAAGTCGGATCAGATGCAAAACCAATTTCTATATCAATGACAGTCGGTGAACCATGTCCAAAGAAAGTCAGCATAGAGCGCCCTTCATTGAGGTCGCCAGAGATATCGATCACTTCTACCACAGAATTGGAGCGCTTGCGGTAGGTGGTCACATTTCCCCCAAGATAAGGGCCTTCAGCAATTGCTTTGAATCCATTTAGGTACCCAAAATATCGCTCCAGCTCAAATTCAGATACGCCTCCACTGAGATGCACCAGTTCCTTTTGCCAAGGTTCAGTCGCCCCAACCTGATCTTTTTCTATGGCCTTGTCCAAATAATCAGAAAGATGCTGAGAATTCTTTGCAGGAATCCTTCCCACCGCAAAAGCCGGTAATTCAGGATTTTGGGGATCTAGGTTCAATGCATACACATTGTCCGAAAAAGGATAGCCCCCTACAGGCACCAAATCCTGAAATGCGAAGGCTTGGGGAGCTTTTCGGTAGTAGACATTCTGATTGTTGAGCCTGGCTTGTGAATAGACTGCCAATGACCTGGCTGCCAACAACAGGTGGGTGGGCTTATGAACGGGGTAATACGCTTTTAGAAATTCATATAAAGCAACAGGGGATTTTTCGCCATAGCCAAACTGATCGTAAAGCTCCTCCATCCGCACGGTCAACGTGTCAAAACCTCCACCTACCGCCGAGGCGCGATGCTCCGCATACATTTTCAGAGGATTGGCATATTTGGAACTGGCTTTCTCCAACTCTCTATGGCCGACCAGAATGAAATTTGAAGCCTGGGCTAAATAGTTTCGGAACTTCACTTTCTGCATCGCTCCGACCGGAATTACAGTCTGATCTGACTGAATCCAGATTTTACTTGCTTGAGAAGGAACCGAAGCTGTAAAACTAATTGTAGTCCCGGTTTTGGAAACCAGCACTTTTTGAGCGGCATAAAGGTCAGACACGTCCACAGCAACATAGTTCTGCTGTACTGTAGGAATGACAACCCGCTGATTTCCAACAGGGAATTTCATCAGACGGGGTGTAAAATCACCACCCTGAACCGGTTTTCGGAAAGTGATTTTAGCGTATGCAATGGAAATATTGTCAACCGACTGGGGTCCTTGGGGAAGCACTTTTACGACCAAGGTTCCGTTGGAATTGAAATCGCTCATCTGAAGATCCAGCGATAGTTGGGGATATTCAAACCCATTGAAATTTGCCTGAGTCAATTGTCGTTGAGTTCCTGTCAGAGGTCCAACGCTGATCGCAGCGACGTGAGCATTTTCAGACCTTCCGACCAGTCCGATTTCCAGTTTTGCAGTACCCGAATTGAGCAAAGTGCCCAAATTGGAAAAAGTCAGATCACGGGCAACTCCCTTTGTAATCTGGGTTCCCATCCAGCCTTGGCCTAAGTCATAGGTGGAAAGTCTGAATCCCAAGGTATAGGCAATACCCAAGGAGTATTGGTCAGAAAAAACCTGAAGTTGCTCAGTTTCGAAACTGGTGGCTTGCGCCAGGTTTCCTGCAGGAATTGGCCTTTGTGCCATCCGCTTACCGGGTGTTCCCGGTGTCACGGTTAGGAAAAAAGCCGTAGTATCTGTGTAGGTGTTGTAATATGGATTTGGGATGGTCGAGAATTTGGAATAAAGCTTTTTGTCCAACTCGGCATCATTTCTAATCCCATAAAAATCGATGAAATCCTGTGGATCCACTTTCCCGTCACTTTCACCTTCCACATGGATGGCGACTTCTTTTCCCCTATGAAAAACACGGATCATTCTTGGGTCGAGGTTGGCTGTGTTTATCCCGGAAGACTGGAGTGAAGCAGCTGAAATCCTGTAAATCCCATCCTGAGCAGTGGGGATTTTGTAATAAGTGAGCGAATAATCATACCAAACAGGATCCTGGGCCATCGTTGAAGTCCCGACAAAAACCAGTAGTAAAAAACTCAGCAGGCTCTTTTTCAGACTCATTTTTGCCACCCTTTAAATTTTCTAAAATCCGATGAAAGCTTTTCCAAACTGACTTTTACACTAAAAATATGAGAATAGGGACTTTCAGAAACATCCCCCAAATCAGAAAGTGCATAATCAATCTGAAAGCGCTCATTCAGGATTACACCCAATCCCGCGGAAGGCATGTAATTCAGGGATTCCTGTCCCTGAAAATCTTTGATGTACTGGAAATTGCTCACTCCTCCACGGACAAAAACCAACTGTTTGAAGCCCAACTCAAGCCCAAACTTGGGATCTATGCTAAAAGCTGAGGAAGAAATAAGGGTGTTTCTGGCACCGTCAAAGGTGGTTTCCAAATCCAAAGCTGTCAATAAAGTAAACTTGGAACCGATTTTCCAATCGTAGGCAATACTTGCAATGGCTTTGGGAAGGGTGATTTCGACAGTGTTTAGCGGGATTTCATTATTTGTTTGGGAATAAATATCCCGGACCAAATCCGCATCATGGGTCCAGGCATTGTATGTTGTGGTAATGTCTCTGACCATCAACCCCAGAGTCATTCTTTTTTGGATGAAAATCCCCCCCACATCCAGCCCAAATCCCCAAGCTTGAGCAAACTTTCCCACATTACGGTGGATTACTTTGGCATTTGCACCAAGTTTGATTTTGTCTGAAATATCTCTCGCAAAACTCAAGAGCAGTGCATAATCTGCAGCATTGAAAAACTGGATGTTATTATAATTGATCGCTCCGTTGGCATCGTAAAGGAATCGGGTATCCGGAATATCATCTACTCCAAAGCGGATCAGGGAGACCGCAATCTGGTTTTGATTTCCTAGGGGAGTACTGAATCCCAGATAATCGTATTGGGCAATTCCCGCGAAATATTCCGCATGCATCAGGGAAAATTCATATTCATGCTGAATACCTGTCAGCGCTGCGGGGTTCCAATAAGCAGCTGTGACATCCCGGACTGCACCGACTTGAGCCCCGCCCATTCCAAGTGCCCTTGCACCCACACCGATACTCAGAAATTCATTGGAATACTTGGGAGAAAGATCTTGGGAAAAGGACTGTCCTGCCCAAAAATTCAGGAGGCAGGTAATTGAAAGGATGATGAAAAATTTGGTCCGGCTAATTTTCACAACTACAAAATAATCCAATTTCAAAAACTACTGACAAACCAAATGCTTTTTAATCGGACTAAGTGCATTGAAATGTACATGATCGGACACTTTTATGTCACATAGCAGGACATATTCCCTAGCAGAGGAGAATCGAAGCTAATGTGGTGAAAAATATTACAGGTTTTATCGGTTTTGAAAAAAGTGTATTCTGTTCATTTCAAAGCCACTTTTAAGGAAGTATAGAATCCAGAGCGGATAGATTTAGCAAGGAATCAGGTTATACAAGGTAGCTTGGAAAAGATTGGTATCATTTTTCTTTCAATCCTGATAATTGAAATAAAAAAATACACTCCGTAAGGAGCCTTAATCACCATACCATGAACGTCGCCAACACACAGATTCAAATGCGCAAAGGGCTCCTGGAGTTTTGCGTTTTGCACATCATCTCCCGGGGCGAGGTCTATACTTCAGATCTGATCGATGAACTCACCCAAGCTCAGATGATCGTAGTCGAAGGAACCCTCTATCCGCTGCTCAATCGGCTCCGATCTGCCGAACTCGTCACTTATCGTTGGGTAGAATCCGAAGCCGGACCTCCTCGGAAGTATTACTTGATTACCGAGGAAGGGAAAAAATTTCTTCTTACCCTGGCAGAAACCTGGGCTTCCCTGGTCAATTCTACAAATGAAATCACCTCGAAGAATTGATCCCCGAAGCCATCTTAAACTAGACTTACCATGAAAAAGACGATAAGCATCAACATCAGCGGCATTCTCTTCCACATCGAAGAAGACGGCTACGACACACTTCGGAAGTATCTGGACGCGATCAACAAGCACTTTTCCAGCTACAAGGACAATCATGAAATCATTTCTGACATCGAAAATCGAATTGCAGAAATTTTTCTGAGCAATTTGAAAAACAACAAGCAGGTAATTTCAGCCGAAAACGTGGACAAACTCATCGAGAAGATGGGTACCATCGCTGATTTCACTGCAGTAGAAGATAAAGAGGAGGAGATCCAGGAACAACCTGAATCAAATCAGGAAGACTTCTACAAATACGTAGCACCTCCCGGAACTGAACCCGGAGGATACAAAAAATTAAAACGCCTGGAAAACAAGAAAATCCTTGGCGGGGTCTGCGCAGGTATTGCTAATTATCTCTCTGTGGATCCGCTTTGGACCAGATTGATAGCGATTCTGTTGCTGTTTAGCGGCAACCTCAATCTGAGCTTTCTGGACATATTTCCTTTTGACAATTTCCGCTTCAATCTGAGCTTCGGCTTCTTTGCGATTGTAGCATACATCGTTTTGTGGATCATCCTTCCGGTGTCCTATGAATTGATGGAGGACACCAAGATCAAAAAGCTGTTCAGAAATCCTGACGACAAAGTGTTAGGTGGTGTTTCCAGCGGATTGGGAGCCTATTTCGGAGTAGAGGTCATCTATGTGAGACTTGCCTTTGTTCTTTTGGCCTTTGCCGGTGGATCTGGAATCCTTATCTATCTTATCCTGTGGATCATCACTCCAGTGGCCAGTTCGATCACAGAACGGATCAAAATGAAAGGGGGAGAAATCACCCTGGACAGCATTGATTCCACCATCAAAGAGAGCATAAATCCAATCCCACAAGCTCCTGAATCGCCAACCAGAAAAATCCTGATGGCTCCGTTCCGGATTTTGGGAAAAATAATAGACGCCATCGGATCAGCTTTGGGACCTTTGGGAAAATTCATCGCCACAGTCATTCGGGTGATCTTTGGTCTGATCATTTTCTTCCTCGGACTTGCCTTGACCATTACTCCCTTGATCGCTTTGGCGGCATATTTTGGAGTCACTGATGCTGACTACAGAGTTTTGATGGACAATTTCCCTGTCGAGCTTTTCACGGATATGGTTCCGCTTTGGCTTGTGATTTCGAGCATGGGATTGGTGATCATTCCGGGGATTATCATTCTGTTGCTTGGCCTTAGTGTGCTGGCGCAAAAGAACTTGATCGGTGGCCGTTTTGGATTAGTGGCTTTGGGACTTTGGTTGCTTTGTGTGGGGATTTCGATATTCCAGATTCCGAAAATTGTTGCACAGTTTAAAGAGGACAATTGGTACAAAACCGAGTCTCAACTTTCAGTAACACCTGGCACCCTGATTCTGAAACTCAACGACATTGAGGACGAGCCTACCTTCAATCACGTAAATTTACGACTCGAAGGAAAAGCTGACACCCTGCTTACGCTCAAAGAAGAGTATTTCTCCAGAGGAAGAACCAAGGCTGAAGCATTGGCAAATGCCCAAAAGTTCAAGTATTCCTATTCCGTGATGGATTCGGTGCTGACTTTCAACGAAGGATTTGACATCAGCAGTTTGGATCAATTCAGGGATCAAAAAGTCAACTTGACCCTACAAATTCCATATGATCGTCCCTTTATCATGGAAAGATCCCTTTTGGATATTTTGAGAAACACCATCTATGCCAACGGATACCGTTCCTCGGATGTAAGTTCCAGCGCAGTTTGGGTATTCAATGAAGGTGGTTTGGTCTGCTTGACTTGTCCCGGAAAGAAGGGAGAATCAGAAGCTTGGGATAATGATGATGAGGACAAAGTCGAGATGGATTCACTTCAACGAGCCAAAATCGACAGCGCTACCCGAGCCAAATTTGCAGATTCTTTCTTCATGAAGGACTAAAACCAGAACTAAGATAATATTGAAAGAGACACCCTACCGGTGTCTCTTTTTTCGTAACTTATTTTTCTTAACAGGATCGAGAATGAATGTAACAGCAAAGTTTTTGGGAGGATCCGGAGCAGTCACCGGTTCAAAATACCTGATTGATTTGGGGAATTTTGAGTTTCTGGTGGATTGCGGACTTTTTCAGGGGCCAAAAGAATTGAGAGAACGGAACTGGGACAAATTTCCCATGTCCCTGGATCAATTGGAAGCTGTGGTGCTGACCCATGCGCATTTGGATCATGTTGGTTATTTACCCAAGCTGGTAAAACAGGGGTTCAGAGGCCCGATTTATTGCACGGAGGCGACTGCCGAATTGGTCAAAATTCTTCTTTTAGATTCAGGCAAACTCCAAGAGGAAGAAGCCGAATACGCCAGGAAGAAAGGCTATTCCAGACATGAAATTCCCCAGCCACTCTATACCATAGAAGATGCCGAGGCTGTATTCCCGCTGTTGGTTCCCCATCCGTTTGACCGACCTTTTTCGATCCACTCCAATATTGACGTGACTTACTTTCATGCCGGTCATATCTTAGGAGCCGCCATTGTGAAAATCGTGATCAAAGGTGACAGTCAAACCAAAAAACTGATTTTTTCAGGGGATTTGGGACGATTCAATGATCCGGTGCTTTTCCCTCCAACACTCATCCCCAAAGCGGATATCCTCTGGATTGAGTCTACTTACGGCGACAGAAATACCCTTTCACACAAGCCTGAAGAAGAACTAGCCCAGGCGATATTGGATACCTTTGATAGAGGAGGCTTAGTGCTCATTCCCTCATTTGCGGTAGGACGAACCCAGTTGCTGCTCTATCATCTCTTTCAACTTATGGAAAAGGGAAAAATCCCAAGAACACCGATCTTTTTGGACAGTCCGATGGCGATAGAAGCCACCAATTTGTACCTGGATTTTCACAGCGACCATAGGCTTTCGGCTATGCTGGAAGAAGACGATCAACATGCCTTCAGGCATTCCCAGCTACAGTACGTTCAGAAGCAAGAGCAATCCATGTCACTCAATGAGTTCCGCGGGCGGGCCATTATTATCTCAGCCAGCGGAATGGCAACAGGAGGCAGGGTACTGCATCACCTTTTCCACCGCGCACCTGATGAAAAAAACGGAATAGTCATCGTTGGCTTCCAGGCAGAAGGAACCAGAGGTAGAAGGCTACTGGATGGGGAACCTACGCTGAGAATTTATGGCGCTGACGTCCCTGTCAAAGCAAAGGTCTACCATATCGAGGGATTGTCCGCTCATGCTGATCAGAACGAGCTAATGGAATGGGCGGAGGGATTTACAGATAAGCCCAAACGTGTATTTATCGTACACGGTGAAAAAGAAAGTTCGGAAGCCTTGGCCTTCAAATTAAAAGAAGAATTGGGATGGAATACGGTTATTCCGCAATATTTGGAATCATTTGTGCTGTTCGAAGGAATCTAAACATTCCAAAATCATGCAAAGGTTACTATTCATTCTTTCGATCCTAGCTGCAAGCATTCTTTTTACAAACTGCAAACCTTACAAACCAGAAGGTCAGGGAATCACTGGCACAGTCACTTGGCTGGAAGGAAATCAAATGCCGATGGTGACAGAAAGCGGTAAAACCGCAGCTAAATCAGGTTCTAAGCCGATCCAAAGAACACTGCGCATCTACCCTTTGATTAAATTTTCTGATCTCAAAATCGAAAACGGGCTTTACACTGCGTTGGCTGAAAAACCTGTTACAGAGGTAGAAACAGACGAATCCGGAAAATACTCTCTTCAACTCAGTCCGGGAAGGTATTCTGTATTTGTGGTTGAAGAAGGAGGATTGTTTGCCAACATTTTTGACGGAGAGGGAAATGTGCAGCCTGTTACCGTAAAAGAGAACGAATGGACACTGCTGGATATCGAGGTGAATTATAAGGCCGTGTACTAAGAAGCAGCGGTTGGAGAAAACTGATGGAAAGACTATTAGTCGCCTTAGTCTAGTCATGCATGGAAAATCACGAATTGTCGTAAATTTCAATTACCGCCTTCCGTGATAAAAGCTGCAAATCGATCCTTAATCGTGGTATCCATTGCAAAGCACTTAGGGTGTTTGTTTCAGATCAAAATCAGAAACTCAAAATGGAACATCAAAAAAAGGGGCAGCCTAACGAACCACGCAACCGTCCCGCAAGGACCGAGAGCACACATTCACTTGGAATATGGTATTCCGGACTTAGCTATGTTTCAATAGTTTTCTTTTTCCTCATTCTAAGTCAGATGTCTCCTGATTCATTTCTTTTTGGTATCCCCAATCCAATTTATGGGATGGTACCACTGTCCCCCTTTGTGCTTTTTCCCCTTGCCATCTTGTGTATGGGAACCTCCGTCATCCTGCAAAAAAAGGGACGACGACATGCTGCACCGCGTTTCATCAATCTAGAGTCTCCTCCTGGAGTACTCTATTTGCGTCCATTTACTGAAGACACAGACTGGAAAGTTTATTACAGTTGGGGGCCAGATCGGCGTCCGACATCTTTTAGGCAACGCCTAAATGTGTTGAAATTCGGGCTTCGTAGGCAGATCCCTACTAGGTTTGGGGGAATTGGCCCTGAATTCGGCGAAATCATAGCCGATCTGACCCGCCACTTCGGTAGGATGGCAGCTATCGGAGAGCCGGAATCTCCTCCTATTCTAGGTGCAGACAATGTTTATGTTTCTGACGACAACTGGCAAGAGAAAGTATTGGAAATGGCACGTGGTGCAAAGCTTGTTATCCTCACAGCAGGCACCACACCGGGTGTGATTTGGGAGACCGAAAATATGGTTCGCTTCGTTGCTCCTTCCCGATTGCTGCTGAACATACCGGGAAGCACTCCCTCCAAAAGGGAAAAACACTATGCGGCCTTTCGAGCGGCTGCAAATGACATCTTCCCTCGAGGTTTGCCTCCATTTTTGTTAGCGAGGACACTCACATTTAGGGAAGACTGGACGCCGGTTTTGGATCAGAAAAATCCGCCTCCTTTTGGTAGTTCTGCCCATGTGGCGTGGTGGATGTCTCGTATATTGTCTTAGAAGGCTATTTGACTTGGACTAAGTTTTTGCCCAAGGCAATCTGGCCTTTCGCTGAAAAGCTTTCCCCAATGCATTTTTGGGAACCAACCCTACCTTTCTTCCCAAACGAATTTGTTATTCGACTCCCCTATTTCTAACTTGAATTTATGCCAAATCAATCCTACTGAGCAATGGAAGGAAGACCAAAAAATTTCCCATTTTTTGATCTTCCAAGTCGTGGGAAATTCCGCAAGCTTTTTCGATCAATCAACACGAGTGAAATTAAAACTTTCAACAGCTTTGAGAGAAAATAATAACCAACCGCGCCCTTAACCAAATAAAATCCCATCATTATGTTTATAGAACTAGAAGTAAAACTGGGTATAATTGTACACGGATTCACTCCAGAAAACAAAGAGATCGAAGAGGTCTTTAATGAACCCAACTTTGTGAAGAAAATTGTGGCAATAGACCGTATCCAGTCAATCAGTGAGAAATATATCCTGGTGAAATCCTCGCACGACCGAATGATGTATTGGGAATACAAAGGCACGATGGATGAGCTGAAACAAAGATTGTTGGCAATTGACATAAAGATCGCTTAAGTCTGAAAGCTATTACCTG
>DATIAI010000222.1:0-2415 GCA_035458065.1 Algoriphagus sp.
CCTTTGGGATCGGCAAAAGCAAAAGGTGGAGATAAGGAGAAGGTATTCTGAAATTTGATTTCAAATCCACCATTCTTCATTTTTCATTCTCAATTCTTCATTCCAATAGCTATTTTTAGCAAAACCCAAAACCCATGGCAAACCCCATTTGGATCATGACTTCGGCTTTTGATCAGCTGGATCTGGATCAGACAGTCGAAAAAGCAACAGAAATCGGAGTGCAGGGACTTGATCTCTGTGTGTTCAGAAAAGACGGCACGAGAGACGACTTTGTTGCTACTCATTTGGATTATGAAAACTTTGGCCCGGAGCAGGCCAAAGCTTTGATCGATAAATTCAACCTTGCCAAACTTCGACTTTCAATTGGAGCCTTCGAAAATCTAATCGGTGGCGATCCTGTGCACCGAATAAAAAACCAAAACCATCTCTTACGGCTCATCAGAATGGCTCATCTGTTAGGAGGAGATGAAAACGATGTTAAAGTCGGGACTTTCGTTGGCTACAACCATGAACTCGGAAATGAGGATGGCGGATTTGAGAAAAACCTACTGGAATACCAGCGGGTTTTTGGGCCAATAATCCGATATGCAGACAGTTTGGGAGTGACTGTACTCTATGAAAACTGCCCGATGGAAGGCTGGAGAAGTTCAGGGCATTTCGGCACCTTCAACAATCTCACCGGAGTACTTGCCGCACGTAAACTTATGTATGAGCTCGTTCCTGAGAAAAACCACGGGGAAATTTATGACCCATCTCACGATGTCTGGCAGCATACAGATCCGGTAGAAGTCATTAAGCATACCGATATCGATAGACTGAAGCGAATTCATGTCAAATCCACCCGGAATGTTCCTGATCCATTTTGGGGAAATATGTATCCCATGCAGCAAATTCGCCCCGAATGGGCAAATAAAATTGGAATCACTTCCAGCACCAATCCTTGGGATCGGCATCATTACGAAGCAACTTTGCCTGGTTTTGGTTTGGGAGACTCGATGGATTGGAGAGCTTTTGTTTCCATTCTGAAAGAAAAAGGGTTTAGCGGCCCGTTTGAAATCGAGAATGAAGCCAAGCTTTCCAAGCAAACCGGAAAAATGGGAGCTATCGTGCAGGGTTGCAAAGCGGCAGTTCAAAATCTGGCTCCACTTTTATACGAGCTGGGTGATGAAGGATGGCAATATCCTCAATCCGAATATCATGCCCTCCAGGATCTTTATCGCAATGACATTCCTCTGTTGACCATGGATTCATTGGTTTAAGGTCATTACAATCGTCATACTCAAGATATTTAAAAGTTTACGTTGACAACGTAAACTTTTATACTTTAGAAAAGTAAACCTGGTAATCAATCCTTCTGCTTAAAAACTCTGACCAACGCTGGTTTCATCCACCCAAACTCTGCTCATACCCTGTATCGGGCGGCAGATTGAAGCCTTCTGCCGCTGCTACGGCTAATTGATCACAGCGTTCATTCTCTGGATGGCCAGCATGCCCTTTTACCCAATGAAACTTTGGCTTGTATTTTAAGTGAAGGGGAATGTAACGTAACCAGAGATCTGGATTCTTTTTGTCCTTAAATCCCTTCTTTTGCCAACTCCAAAGCCAGCCTTTTTCGATGGCATCCACCACGTATTTGCTGTCGGAATAAATCTGAACCGGGTATTCTGTTGAATTAAGTGCCTGAAGCGCTCGGATTACCGCCAAAAGCTCCATCCGGTTGTTAGTGGTGAGGCGAAAACCTTCGGAAAGTTCCTTGCGGTGCTGACCAAATTTTAGAACTGCGCCGTAACCTCCGGGCCCGGGATTTCCTTTGGCAGCTCCATCAGTGAAAATGATAATCATGTCGCAAAGAAAAGAAAAAAGCCGGGGAGTCCGGCTTAGAAAGTATTACCCGACCGCAATTGGGAAGGCATTAGTTTTGAAAATTTTAACTGCAATCGAGAGAAGTATGATCCCAAAAATCCTTCTCAAAACGTCCAATCCGGTTCTTCCAAGCTTGCTTTCAAGCCAAGTGGTGCTTTTCAATACCGCATACACAAAGATCAGATTGAGCAAAATCCCGATGGCAATGTTGACTTGTTCGAATTCCGCCTTCAAAGTCAGAATGGTAGTAAGAGTTCCTGCTCCGGCAATTAGCGGAAAGGCTATCGGAACAATCGAAGCACTGGATGTCGCCTCAGGATCAGGTTTGAAAAGCTCAATACCAAGGATCATTTCAGCACCCAACGCAAATATGATCAGCGCTCCTGCTATCGCAAAATCGCTCACTCCGATCCCAAAAAGCTTCAAAATCGATTCACCTACCAGCAAAAAAGCAATCATTAAAAGCCCTGCTGCAAGGGTTGCCCGCTCAGACTTGATGTGACCGACCTTTTTACGCAAATTGATCACAATCGGGATCGAGCCCAAAATATC
>DATIAI010000223.1:0-5992 GCA_035458065.1 Algoriphagus sp.
ATAGAGACCAACACCTTCTCTGCTACAACAATAGCTCAGGCGGATTATGAACTTTCGCATTTGGCCTATGCGATCAATTTTGAATCAGCAAAAATTGCCCGTGAAGTGGCAGATGAATTCTCCGCAAAAGAACCGGACAAACCCCGTTTTGTAGCAGGTGCAATAGGCCCGACCAATAGAACCGCTTCACTTTCTCCTGATGTGAATGATCCAGGATATCGTGCGATTACCTTTGACCAGTTGGCAGAAGCCTATTCTGAGCAAGTTAGAGGATTACTTGACGGAGGTTCGGATATCATTTTGGTGGAAACGATTTTCGACACCCTGAATGCAAAAGCAGCTTTGTATGCAATTCAGGAGGTGTATGAGGAAAGAAATATTCCACTCGATCCTAAGGAAGGAGGGATCCCGATTATGGTTTCCGGTACAATTACCGATGCTTCCGGACGTACACTTTCCGGTCAGACGACTGAGGCATTTTTGATTTCAGTTTCCCATGTTCCATTACTTTCTGTGGGATTAAACTGTGCCTTGGGAGCAAAAGAACTTCGACCTTATTTGAAAGTTTTGGCGCAAAATGCCCCGTTCTACGTTTCAGCCTATCCCAATGCCGGTCTGCCAAATGAGTTTGGCGCCTACGATCAGGGTGCCAATGAAATGGCAGATCAAGTGAGAGACTTTTTGAAAGAAGGCATGCTGAATATCCTTGGGGGTTGCTGCGGAACTACTCCGGACCATATTCATGCTTTGGCAAAAATGGCGGCTGAATTTAAGCCAAGAAAAATTGAGGAAGTAACAGAAGAGGAGGAAAGCAATGTCTAAGAATTTCATGAAACTCTCAGGCTTAGAGCCTTTGATTTTCACCCCAAATATCAATTTTGTAAACATCGGCGAGCGGACCAATATCACCGGTTCGAAGAAATTTGCCCGACTGATCCTGAACGGGCAATATGACGATGCACTCGAAATCGCCCTGGATCAGGTGCGCGGAGGAGCGCAGGTTTTGGACGTCTGTATGGATGAGGGGATGCTCGATGGAGAATTTGCAATGGTCAAATTCCTAAATCTGATCGCTTCAGAGCCTGAAATCAGCCGAATTCCGATTATGATTGACAGCTCCAAATGGAGCATTATCCTGGCGGGTTTGAAGTGTGTGCAGGGAAAGGGGATAGTAAACTCTATTTCCCTGAAAAACGGTGAAGCGGAATTTATCCATCAAGCCAAAACTGTCAAAAAGTTTGGTGCTGCGGTGGTGGTGATGGCTTTTGACGAAAAAGGCCAGGCAGACACCTATGAGCGAAGGGTCGAAATCTGCGAACGCAGTTATCGTATCCTTGTGGATCAGGTTAAATTCAACCCTCAGGATATCATTTTTGATCCGAACATTTTCCCGGTTGCCACCGGAATGGAGGAGCACCGCAAAAATGCGCTGGACTTCTTCCGTGGTACAAAATGGATCAAAGAAAACCTTCCAGGAGCCAAAGTCAGCGGTGGTGTCAGTAACGTTTCTTTCTCTTTCCGTGGAAATGACCGGGTAAGAGAAGCGATGCATGCTGCTTTTCTTTACCATGCAATCCATCACGGCATGGACATGGGAATCGTAAATCCGACGATGTTGGAGGTGTACGACGATATTCCAAAGGATCTTTTGGAGCGTGTGGAAGATGTGCTTTTTGACAGAAAAGAGGATGCAACTGAGCGGCTTTTGGATTTTGCAGAAACTGTCAAAGCGGCCGGAAAGAAGGAAGTGGTCAACGAAGCCTGGAGATCGGATCCGGTTTCAAAGCGAATTGAGCATGCCTTGGTGAAAGGCATTTTGGACTTTATCATAGAGGATACAGAAGCCGCCCGATTGGAATTGGTAAATCCTCTGAAAGTCATCGAAGGACCTCTGATGGATGGGATGAATGTGGTAGGAGATCTATTTGGTGAAGGGAAAATGTTTCTTCCCCAAGTAGTGAAATCTGCTCGGGTGATGAAAAAAGCTGTGGCTTATTTGGAACCATTCATGCCACTTCCTGGAGAAGGCCAGGAAGCTTCTTCCCTGAAAAAAATTCTGTTGGCAACTGTCAAAGGCGATGTTCACGATATCGGAAAAAACATCGTGGGAGTAGTTTTGGCCTGCAATAGTTATCACATCATCGACTTGGGTGTGATGGTAGATGCTCAAAAAATCATCGATGAAGCTGTCAAAAACAAGGTGGATATCATCGGTCTGAGCGGTCTGATTACTCCTTCCCTGGATGAAATGGTAAATGTGGCTTCAGAAATGGAGCGGCAGGGATTGAAAATTCCTTTGCTGATTGGCGGAGCGACTACTTCCCGGATTCATACCGCAGTGAAAATCGATCCGGTTTATTCCGGCACTGTCGTACACGTGACCGATGCCAGTAAGTCTGTTCCTATTGCCGGTGAGGCGATTTCTGAGGAAACAAAAGAAACTTACAGACTTCAATTGAAAGAAACTTACCGCCTTCTCCGCGAGGAGCATGAAGCCAAGCAATCCTTGAAGCAATTGGTGAGCTACTCTGAAGCTAAAGCAAATCCGGTAGTGGTGGATTGGAGTTCATTTGAACCCGTTGAGCCAAAAGTGTTGGGTAAGACAGTTTTGAAAGACCTTGATCTTTCTCTTGTTAGAAAATACATCGATTGGACGCCTTTCTTCAGCACTTGGATGCTGAGTGGGAAGTATCCCAAAATTCTGGAGGATCCATTGGTTGGGCATGAGGCCAAAAAGCTTTTTGCAGATGCCCAAGAAATGTTGGATAAGCTGATTTCGGAAAAATGGCTTTCCGCCAATGCCGTTTTCGGCCTTTATCCGGTTCAGAGAAAAGATGACGATGCGGTTGTTTTTGACCCGGAAAATGGTGCTCAAGAGATTGCCCGATTCCACTTTTTGCGCCAGCAGGGCAAGAAAGGTAAAGGCGTACCCAACCGATCCCTTGCCGATTATTTGCATCCTGAGAAAACCGATTATTTGGGTTGCTTTGCAGTCACTTCCGGTTTGGGAATGGAAGCCAAACTTTCAGAATTTCAGGCTGCCGGGGACGATTACAATGATATCATGTTTAAAGCTTTGGCAGATCGATTGGCCGAAGCCGCGGCGGAATATATCCACGAAGAGGTGCGAAAGAACTATTGGGGCTATTCCACCGAGGAAAGTTTGGACAATGATTCACTAATCCGTGAAGAGTATCCCGGAATCCGACCGGCGCCGGGCTATCCTGCCTGTCCGGAGCATTCTGAAAAAGTCACCATCGGACGCTTGTTGGATCTGGAAAATTCCGCAGGAATTACCTTGACTTCGAGCTTTGCAATGTATCCAACCAGCTCTGTTTCCGGATTTTATTTTGGGAATCCCGAGAGTAAATATTTCGGTTTGGGAAAAATAGGTGAGGATCAGGTTGCTTCCTATGCCGAACGAAAAGGGCTTACCCTGCAGCAAGCTGAGCGCTTATTGTCTCCGAATTTGGCTTATTCCCCAGCCCCAACTTTTGCAATATCTTAATAATGTAATCGAGCATGACTCAAAAGACACACAACCGGGTTTTAATTAACCATGCGAGATTATTCCCCCGAATCAAGTTCGGGACGGGCTATGTGGCCTTTGAAAAGCATTTAATAAACACATGAAAATAACTGAACACCTAAAAAACGCGAATTCAACGCTTTTTTCATTTGAAATACTTCCTCCTCTGAAAGGCCAAAGTCTAAAAGAGCTTATGGAAGGTATTGCTCCCCTGATGGAATTCAAGCCTCCATTTGTGGATGTGACTTATCATCGGGAGGAGTTTATTTATAAAAAGCATCCCAACGGACTGTTGGAAAAAGTGAGCACCAAGAAACGCCCGGGAACAGTTGGGATTTGTGCGGCGATTATGAACCGCTTTCATGTGGATGCGGTTCCGCATTTGTTATGTGGAGGCTTTTCCAAAGAAGAAACCGAAAACGCGCTGATTGATCTCAATTTCATCGGCGTGGACAATGTTTTGGCACTTAGAGGTGATGCCCCCAAGACAGAAGGGAGATTTATTCCCGAAGCCGAAGGTCACAGTTACGCCAGTGAGTTGGTGGAGCAGATTGTAAGGATGAACAATGGTAGGTACTTGCATGAAGAAACCGAAAACAGCTTTCATACTGATTTTTGTGTGGGTGTGGCCGGCTATCCGGAGAAGCATTTCGAGGCTCCAAGCTTAAAATTTGACCTGAAGTTTCTGAAGGAAAAAGTGGATAAAGGGGCTGAATACATCGTGACTCAGATGTTTTTTGACAATCAAAAGTTCTTTGACTATGTCGCTAAAGTCCGTGAAGCGGGAATCACCGTTCCGATTATTCCTGGAATCAAACCGATTGCAACTCTGGGGCAGATCACCAATTTGCCGAGAACTTTCTTCTTAGATCTACCAGATGCGTTGACTGATGAACTTGAAAAGTGCAAAACCAATGCAGATGTCAAAGAAGTGGGAATTGAATGGTCCATTCAGCAATGCAAAGAATTGATCGAAGCCAATGTGCCTTCTCTCCACTTCTACACGATGAGTAAAGCGGATACTACTTATAAAATCGCGAAGGCAGTGTTTTAAAAACCTTTGGGGTCCCGGAGGCCCCGAAGGTTTTTATTTTTTCAACTTCCAAGGAAATTAAAAACTCCAGCATTTTCACCAATCATCCCAATTCCAATTTCCTGATTCCTTTAATTTTTATCTTCGGGAATGATTAAACTGATCGAATGTCCCCGGGATGCAATGCAGGGAATCCCGGAATTTATCGATACGGCAATCAAAGCTGCCTATATCAATCAACTTTTGGAAGTCGGTTTTGATACGATTGATTTTGGGAGTTTTGTAAGTCCAAAGGCAATACCTCAAATGCGTGACACGGCAGAGGTTTTGGATTTATTGGATTTGCACCAGGCTAAATCCAGGCTTTTGGCTATTGTAGCCAATGTCCGTGGGGCGGAGGATGCTTTGCATTTTGAAGAAATTGACTTTTTGGGTTTTCCGCTTTCTGTCTCCGAAACTTTCCAACAGCGAAATACAAATGCTTCTATTTCTGAAGCTTTGAAAACAGTGGAAGCGATTCAGAATCTTTGTGAAGTCAAGGGGAAAAAGCAAGTGGTATATCTCAGTATGGGTTTTGGCAATCCCTATGGCGATCTTTATTCCCCCGAACTGGTCGCTGAATTTGTCGAAAAACTTGCCCAAATGCAGATTGAAACGGTGTCGATTTCTGACACAATCGGAGTCGCAACCCCAGAATTGATCACAGAAATGCTGAAGGTACAGATTGAAGCTTTTCCTCAAATTGAATTTGGTGCTCACTTGCACAGCCGACGGGATTCGATTTCGGAGAAAGTACTGGCTGGATTAAAAGGAGGCTGCAGACGGTTTGACGGTGCTTTGAAAGGATTCGGTGGTTGCCCCATGGCGAAGGATGAATTAGTTGGAAATATGGCCACGGAAGTCATGATAGAAACATTGGAGAATCAGGGATATGACTTAGGGTTGAACAAATCAGAACTTGCTGAATCTATGAAACTTACCAACTTTGTTTTTAACTCATGATTCATGGCTGAGTATAAAATTCAAGGCAAGGTAAAGTCGTTGCGCTGGCTGAGGACGCTTCACCGTTGGCTGGGAGTTCCTTTGATTCTGTTCTTTTTTATCATTGGAATTACTTCGATTCTTCTCGCCTGGAAAAAGAAAGCGGAACTGCTTCCCCCGACTTTGAAAACGAAAATCGAACAGGGAGAATGGATCTCACCCGCTGAAATGGTGAGTATTGCAGAGTTAGAAATGCTAAAGATCGGGGAATCAACCGAAGTGGACCGCATCGATATCCGTCCTGACAAGGGAGTTGCAAAAGTTTCTTTCAAATCTCATTTTACTGAAGTTCAATTAGATGGGTTTTCAGGGGAAGTACTGTCTATCGAAACCAGACATTCAGACTGGATCGAGAAAGTTCATGACGGAAGTATTGTCGATTTTTACCT
>DATIAI010000224.1:0-3056 GCA_035458065.1 Algoriphagus sp.
GGAAACCAGCCCTTCACGCTGAACACCATAAGGATTGACCCCAAATTGAAACGCGTTGGTTTTGTCGTTGAAGGTATCCAATACGAAAACAATGGCGTCATTCTGTTCTCCTCGAAAATCTCGACGAAGAGAAGTAGAAACGTAATTTCTAGGACCCAAATTTTCCATCACTGCCGCGATATAGAGATTGTGATCGTCAAAGGCGATTTTTACGCGGGTGCGAACTTTGGAGGCGGAAGTGTCAGAGGGAAAGTATTGGGTAAAATTTCCGTTCCATCCTTCTTGGTCGGTCCAAATGGCTTCGTCCAGATTTCCATCGAGTGTGATGGGCTCTTTCAGTTTGAATGCAAATGCATTAGGCTCCAAAACTGTTTGAGATTCGGACGAAAATGAAATCAGAAAGCAGGCAAATGCTGCAAATCCAAGGGAAATTTTCATGTAAGGTCGTTGGCAGCAAAAGTAAGTGCAGGAAAGCTTTCCTATTGAGGAATTTTACCAGTGGTAAACCTTGATTTTCTGGCGGTCAATCAGTACCGAATGCTGTAAGTATCAGACTTCTATTTCCACCTTGGTGGCGGAATTCACAGAGATAAATGCCCTGCCAAATTCCCATGGCAAGTTTACCATTTGAAATCGGGATTTGAAGGCTTACGCCAAAAAACGCGCTTTTGATGTGTGCCGGCATATCGTCTGCGCCCTCGTAGTCATGGACAAAACGGGGAAAAGATTCAGGAATCAATTCATTGACAAAAGTTTGGAAGTCCTTCCTCACCGTCGGATCGGCGTTTTCATTGATGCAAAGCCCGGCAGAAGTATGTTGAAGGAAGACTTGCAAAAAGCCGATTCTGATTTGCCGGATTTCAGGGATCGCTTTTTCGATTTGATCGGTTATCAGATGGTAGCCTTGTGGATAGGTGGGAAGATTAAGGGGTTTTTGAAAAAAGGACTTATTCATTTTTTTGATTTCTTAGCCAAAGGATTGTAGGCAAGTGCCGCATTTATCCAATATTCTAATTGTTCTTCCAAATCAAATCCCTCAGGATAAACAAATACAAAACCCTTCATAGGCCTCCCATTAAAATCCATTTGGCGTACTCCAGTACTTTTCAAAGCCCTTTCATAGGCTTGTTCTCCTACCCTGACCATAAGCCTGTTTTCGCCAGTAGCTTTGTCCTGATCCAACCCGAGAAGCATTTTTTCATCAACCAAAAACACCTGTCCCCCCATCATCTTCCTGGATGAAAAGGGGACATTTTTGGTTTTTAAAATTCTTGAAATCCTGTCAAGCTGGTAGGAATCAAAAGCCATGTTTTTTCAAATTTTCCCCACCTTATTCTCTAAGATTCCAATACCGTCTATCGTGATTTTCACCACATCGCCAGCCTGAAGGGTGAAATTATCCGGTACGATTCCGGTCCCTGTCATCATCAGACAACCGATCGGAAAGGTATTGGCTCGAAAAAGCCAATCGGCCAGTTCTTGAGGTTTGCGCTTCATCTGGGCTAAAGTGGTTTCACCGGAAGCTTCGGTTTTTCCATTGCGATGGATTTCGAGGTTGATCTTAGTTGAATCGGGAAGCATTTCCTCCTGAATCAAAATGCAGGGTCCGATGGCGGCACATCCTTGGTAAACTTTCGCCTGAGGCAAATAGAGCGGATTTTCCCCCTCAATGCTTCGGCTGCTCATATCATTCCCGACAGTAAACCCCTGTACTTTTCCCGAAGGGGAAATCAACAGGGTCAACTCAGGTTCAGGTACGTCCCAAGTGGAATCTTTGCGGATATTTACGGTTTCTCCCGGATTGGAAACGCGGCTCGAAGTCGCTTTGAAGAATAATTCGGGACGGTCGGCTGCATACACTTTGTCATAAAAATCTGCACCGCCGGAATCCTGTGATTCTTCCATTCTGGCAGTTCGGCTTCGGTAATAAGTCACCCCCGCTGCCCAGACTTCCTGATTTCCCATGGGAGCCAAAAGACCCTCAGCTTTCAGTTCTTCCGATTTTTCGAAAGAAATTTTCTCCCAATGTGTGGCTTCTGACTTTAACAGTTGGGGTAAATGCTCTCTTCCCAAAAGCTGATCCCAGTCAAGTTCTGGGCCGAGGAAGATGCCATTATCGGATTCTAAAAGTGTTCCGGAGGTCAGTTTGTAAAGCTTCATAGGGTTCATAGGGGTTTATAGGTCGGAATTTAGAAAAAAGGAATCGAAGGGCGAGACTTGTAAAGAAACTTTTCGCGCGTACCTTTGTCCAAGATCATAAGGGGTGCCTTAAATATAACGGGCTGAGATCATACCCATACGACCTGATCCGGGTAATGCCGGCGAAGGGAAATGAGAAAGTGAAGCGTTGCTGTCTATGAAAATGCCGAAGTGGTACCCTTCAGGCTATTCTGTAGTATTCGTTTTACTAACCGGGTAAACTATAACGGAAGACCTCCCTTGGGTTTTCTAATGTTTCACTCAATGACCCGAAAGGGAAGATTACACATGAAAAAGATACTAATTGGCCTGCTGCTAAACTTGGCTGCCATTTCAGCATGGGCTCAACACAGCCTAAGCGGAAAAGTCGTGGATGCTCAAAGCGGTGAAGTGCTCGTTGGGGCATCAGTTTGGACCGAAAACCTCGGAAAAGGAGCGGTCACAGACGAGAAAGGAATGTTTACTATTTCCAAAATACCTGCTGGTGAAGTAGAGTTGCGGGTTTCTTACCTGGGATTTGATTCCTTTAGAAAGGTGATTTCCATCCCATTTTCAGGGGATTTGGAGATTGCATTGGAGGGGAAGGAATTTCTGACTGAGGAGTTTATTGTGTCTGCGACAAGGGCTTCAAGTACTACTCCTACCACGTTTAGTAATGTGGATAAGTCCGAAATTGCCAAACGAAATTTGGGCCAGGACATTCCGATTTTGCTTCAGTATACTCCCTCGGTAGTGAGCTATTCCGATGCTGGAGCAGGAGTAGGATACACCGGTTTGCGTATTCGCGGATCCGATCAAACGCGCATTAATGCTACAGTCAATGGCATCCCAATGAACGATGCTGAATCACATGGGGT
>DATIAI010000225.1:0-4174 GCA_035458065.1 Algoriphagus sp.
TCGAAGGGGAAGAGCTGATGCAACATTTAAAATCACTTGTGGATGTCTATGAAGCAGGTCGCCCAAATCGAGTACGGGTGGAAACCATGTCAGACGCCTATGTGCAAAGTCAAGTTCGGGCATTGGTAGGCTTTGAAGTGAAAATAGATGAAGTAAGAGCAAGTGCTAAACTTTCACAAAACCGGGATGATGTCAACTACCAAAACATCGTAAACAAGCTGGAAGAAAGCTCCTTTCCAATGGACAAAGAAATCGCTGATGAAATGCGGAAAATCAGACCGCTTTAAACAAAAAAGAGCCCCCATCGGGGCTCTTTCGTTTTATGGGAGTTTGAACAATTAAAAACCTGACACATTTAATCTATCACCAGTTACTGTTTTGCCACTAAGGGACCCAGTTGGTGTTCCTGAATTAAGAATTGCATCTTTGATTTGGGCAGCGCCTGCACCTGCGTTGATGGAAGCATACAATGCAGCAGCACCCGATACGTGTGGAGTAGCCATTGAAGTCCCGCTGTAGCTGGCATAGCCGGAACCAACAGTTGCATTTTTACCTTTTCCAACTGCTGCAGGTACTGTTGACCAAATCCCAGAGCCAGGAGCTCCGATATCGACTGTAGTCGCACCATATTGGGAAAATGAAGACAATGCTCCTGAGCTGGTGATTGAAGCTACTGCAATGATATTTGGAGAAGTATATCCGGAAGGATAACTGGGTGAAGAGTCATTGTTTGTTCCGGAATTTCCAGCGGCTGCGATAAATAGAATCCCGGCTGAATTTGCTCTATCAATTGCATCTTTAAGGGCCTGAGAGAAACCTCCTCCACCCCAAGAATTATTTGTCGCTACAATTTTCAAACCATGGCGGGTTTTCAAGTCAGTAAAATAGTCAACAGCTTTGATCGCATTGGCGGTAGTACCGCCTCTGTTTCCAAGAAACTTGGCTCCGATCATTTTCACATTCCAAACCACACCGGCAACACCTTTACCATTTCCGCCTACTCCACCGATAGTACCTGCTACGTGTGTGCCGTGGTCATCGCCAGTTCCGTCAAAAACACTGTTGTTGTTTCCGTCAAAATCCCAGCCATAGACATCGTCCCTGTAGCCATTTCCATCATCATCCAAGCCATTACCTGCAATTTCACCGGGATTTACACCTGCATTACCAGCTAGGTCTTCATGGGTGTACATGTATCCTTCGTCTATAATTCCGATGTAGACGGTAGTTGAACCTGTATTCCCTTTTGCCCAAGCTTCGTTAGCTCTTGAACCATTTTGATTCCCCCCGGCTGACATCCCCCAAAGTGAGTTATTGGTGAAATAGGTGTCATTAGAAGTCGCATAATGCTGGTAAATCCAGTTAGGCTCTGCGTACTCAATTTCCGGCATATTTCTAAGCCGCTCGATAGCTTCCATTGTCCCAAGTTTGGAATCCACTAATAGCAAGTCGCCTGATTCTCCCCCTTTTCTTGCATTTGCCAACTCCATGGAACTGGTCTTAATTTCCTCGACAACATTTGCCTGGATCATAGTAAGTATGTCCTGGGATAATCTGGAACCTTTGTTGGCAGATTTGTACTTGATCAAGAGTTGACCAGGCACAAAACTTTGCTCAAACATCTGTTCTGTGACATCGCTTGCCACATCATCTTCTATGATGTTTTCTCCGCAGGAAGCCGCCAAGCCCAATAGGGCAGAAAATGACAGCAATGAATAAATTTTTCTCATAAGGTATATTTGTTAATGGTTAATTGAAAATTAAACCTTCGACCGAACAAATCCTATTTCAGCCAACCATACACTATAAAAAAAATTCCGCCTCAATTCAATTTCCGCCTAACTGTTTAAATATGAATTCATAACAGCACCTAAATAGACACCTAATAGATTCTCATACTGAACTATTAAGATTTCATTTTATCGAGAATTCAAGGGCAATTTTTCCTAACTTTTAGAGATCATTTAAACTCATTTTTACTATGACAAAAGAGGAAATAAAAGCCCAGGCAGGAGAAGCACTTGCCGATGCCAAATCAAAAATCCAAGAACTAGATGCTAAAAAAGACAGCATCTCTGCAGAGCTCAAAGAGGAGTTTCAGGAAAAAATCGATTCCCTGAAGGCAAAGAAAGATGCATTAGAGGCAAAAATTGATGCACTCGAAGATGATGCCGAAGAAAAATGGGATGAAATAAAAGAAGTACTCGGAGACTCCCTGAAGTCCTTCAAAGAAGGATTCACCAATCTGGGAAGATTGTTTGATTAAAAATAAAGCCGGGGTTCCGGCTTTTATTTTTCAGAAGTATTTAAGATTTCTTTTGCAGCTCCTCCTGGTACAATCTGCATAATCCCTTCTTTAGTACTTTTCCAAAAAAGGTGAAAAGGCCCTCGATACCTGTTGCGCTGGGTGGTATATTCGGCTGTCATATACCTTTTTTCACCCGGTAAATTCGAGGAATTCAAGGCAATATTGGCAATCGTTGACATTATCCTGTTTTTCTTTTGAGAATTTTTTTGGTAAAGCTCAATTTTCAAATCTGTGTAGTCAAATCTGAATTTGTTCGTCGATTTTATAGAGTCTCCATGAATCTTCAGATTCATTTTGTCCAAATCTCCTGTTAGGATCTCTCCGTTCATAATCGGGTTCAAAATCTCATTGAGCTTTGTCAGCCTGAAATCAGAGAAGTTGACATCCATATCGAACTCATCCTTATCGTATGGCACTTGCAGAGTGAAATCCAAAATTCCATTGTTCTCAATTTTTCCCGTAAACTTTCCGTCAAAATGAAGGTATTTAGCCTGGTATTCTGGAATCGTCGTGATATTGACCAATTCTCCGTTTAAATGGTCAAAACTGAGCTTCCAGAAGTCATTTGTGCCCGGAACTGATTCCCCGTAGATTATAGTACCGTTTGTAACTTGAAGTGTATCAAGTTTGAGTGGAAATGAAATTTTGTTTACCAAGCCCTGAAACAAAGGTTTGATTTCATCCTTTGGTCGAGGGAGATTTTTGTTGCGAAAATCCTCCAAAACCAGACCGGAGATCTCGAGTTTTCTGGCTCTGATATCCAGGTCGGAATAAAGGTTACTGTTAGCTTCCAATCCGGAAAAAATCATGGAATCCAATTCTAAATCAATCAAATCGGTTTGAAACTCCATTTGAGTCGAAACTTTCCTTAGCCCCTCAGGATATTTCAGTGAAATGCTTTCCAATTTCAGCTGCTGGGTTCTAGTATCGAATCCGATTTTTTCGACCTTAAACTGCTGGTTATTGGCCATTTTGTAATCCATACTATCGATCGAAATGAAAATCCTGCCATAGTCGAATGGGATAGGATAATTCCACTTCAATGAATCAGTTCTGAGTTCAGTGGCTATAATATTAAAATTGCTCAGAGTCCCGATTTGTTCTTCGCCCAAAACAATCCGGGCACTTGCATTCCCCAATTCAAAGTTTTCAATTCCTCCCCGTGACAAAATATCTCCAAAAAAACCCTGCAGAGCTTGGCCAGCTCTTTCTTTTGTAGGATTCTCCAAGGGAATGTGAATTATAAATTCGGGTTTCGAAAACTTCAATTCTTTAATATCAACTTCTCTATTGAGATACAGCTTTCTCAAATTAAGTTTGTTCAACAAAACCTGAGAAACATGCCCCTGCACAAATACGCCTTCCTGTTCTCCAACGGGTGAAATGTGCACATCGGAAATAAGAATAACGCGTTGCAGTAAGTCAAAATCGAATTTTTCAAAGCTGAAATTATATTTTCGATCGGGCTTTGAATTGATGATAGATTCTAGATTTTGATTGACCCAATTACTGCCCCAATACACTCCGATCCCGCATAAAACCAATAGAATGAGGAAACTTACTCCTAAAATTTTTATAACCTTCATTTAGATTTATTTGATAATGAAAAGGGTGCCAAACAACTTAATGTCCCATTTTTAAAGATGAGCCTTTTCCATTTTGAATGATATGATTTATTGAAGAATTATGATTGAACGACATTTAGACTTTTCAAAACGAGGATAAACTGTAAAAACTACATTTTCTTCTCCCTTTGTAAAATTAGCCTACCTGAGTAATACACATTTTAATACATTTGGGAATGAAGCAATTTTTCTTTGCCTGGATTGCAAGCTGTTTCCTTGCAACCCCAATTTCTGCCCAAGA
>DATIAI010000226.1:0-3330 GCA_035458065.1 Algoriphagus sp.
GTATTCCACAAAATCCTCACAAAGGTTTCGGTTGGCATTTATAGTTCTTTTGACCTCAGCCAGGATTTCCCTGATTTTTGCGATTTTGATCAGGTAGAAAGCAAGAATCCCATTTGGATCATTGAACACAAAATTGTTGACCAGGGTATTCAGTTCAGCAATTCCTTCGATTTCCTCCAATCCTGTAGGCGTAAGTTCAGTCCCACTGAGCTGGATGTAATTGGTTGGAGAAAGTTTATAGGTCAGTTCAAATCCTGAAGGAACGTTTTGAAACTGGATAAAAATGCCCTGAATCGCCTTTCTGATGGCTGTTTTGTCTTCCCAATCTATGGGTTCATCCCATCGGGGAAACTCGACCTGGATGTCGATGACGACCCCTGCCAAATCAGGATGTTCATCGATGGAAATTTCCATGCTGAGCTTATTTTCATTCAGATCACCCAGCTCTTCTGTGGTGTCAAATTCCAGCAACACATCGTATAGAATGCCCATTTGAAGTGCTTTTTCTGACACCGGAAAAGGCTTGTAGGCCAGTTTTTTTTCTTTTCTATCTGGGAAAACAGGAATTTCATTGCTTTCCCGCAGGGTAATCCAGGCATTTTTTACCCCTGCAAAGATTTTTTCCAATCCTGATTCTTCGACCACTTCCACATCCATGAGGAGTTTTCGATAGTCCTCAATCGTGAGGGCTTTACCGGGGAGGATTTGGGAAGCTTTGAAAAACTGCCCGGCAAGTGAACCTGATTCCTCAGCTAATAGATCTTCAATCGGCTTATTTGCACGATAGCTCAGGTCGGTAATGGCGTAACATAGAACCTCGAGAATTGTAATTCCCGGATCGTGCGTGTTGTAGTCCGTCCAGACATTTCCGGAAATCCGCTGGATATAAGCGATAGCTTCTTTTCGGAGCAGCTCAAAATCCATCGCCGGGCTGGCTGGCTTTGCTTTCGATATCGTGATTGATTCCTGCATATCCTTAGGTGTCAAAAGCTTCTTCCATGTCCGAACTTTCCGTGGAGGTGATGTCGATTATTGCCGGCACTTCATTGTCAGCACATTCGCAGTCTTCAGTTTCCAAAATTGTGATCAGATGATCTCCGTAGGTATCGATCGATCCCACAGACCCCAACAGCGAAACTCCTGTACTTCCTTTCGCTTCTTCCACCCGGGTTCGGGAAAGAATCTCCCCGTCCACAGGATTTTTGATGATGTGATACAACTCAAAACAGGTCAAGTAATCCACGTAGGGCAGTTTTTCGATAAAATGCAAAATCACTGAACTGTGGATTTCTCCAGCGAAACTGAAGGATTCAATGCTTTGAAATGCCCAAGGAGACAAAAAAGCCTTCAGATCGTCTTCCAGTTTTTTGGCAAAAAAAGAACGGTCCACCCCGGCTAAAAACCTGACTTTGGTTTTGACCTGAAGTTCCTCGTAGACAGGATTTACCACATGGAGAGAAACTCCTGCTGAGCAGATTTTCAGGATGAATTCTCTGACCTGAGCGATCAGAGCCACACTCGCTTTCGGTCTTAGAGGATCGATTGCATTTTTGTTTTGGACATTGGCCACCAATACTACCGTCACATGACGTGGAGCCAAAGCCCGGTAATTTTCAAGGTTCCCATCGTATTCGGTGTGGTTGAGGGTTTTGACCTGATAGATTTCGGAGAAATATTCCAATACCAAATGCTCATAATCCCATCGGGTGACTGTCCGCTGCTTGTGCCGCAGCCGTTCGGAAATCCGGGTGTAAAAATTCTCCGAAGCTTCTGCTGTTTTGCCCCCAAAAGAGGCAAAAGGCTGATCTATCTTGCTGACCTGAGCTTGGGAAATCTTAAGCTTGGCGATGGTTTTGGCAGGAAGTGCAGCAGCCAAGCGATTGGGATCATTTCCCTGATCTTCAAAAGTCACCCGGATTGCCTGGGAAATGACGTGGGTAAAATCGGGAATCGCGTCACTGTTTTCAGCTACAGATGCTAAAATCCAGGTGAGACCCTCATCCAGAATGGTGTGTGAAGTATCTGCTGATCTTGGCATGGTAAACCCAACCAGTCCGGTTTGAATCAGTCCGTTGGTTTCATCCAAAACGAGGTCGAGCTTGTCAAAAGCTTTCCAGTCATTTCCGCTCAAATAGCTCCAGGAAACGACTGGGACAGCTTTTTCCGGATTGGCACTGCCATCCAGCACGTGAATCAATAGTTGGATAGATTGGCCGGGAAAATGATTTTTCAATCCGATCAATAAATAGCCTTCATCCGCATAATCAGGCAAGAGAAGAGCGGCATTATTCTCTTGTTTTGCTTCCCCAAAAGCCCCGATATGGAAAAATGAATTCCAATCATCTTCGCCCGGAACGAAAGAATCTGAAGCGGTGTAGTCTAGTTGAACGCTTTTAACTTCTGGGGTATAGGGTTCGTTTGGGAGCGGCTCGGAATCAGTTTTAAGTTTTTTTATGACTTGAGAAGCAAAAAGATTTGGATATTCTTTGTGTCCAAAATCAGCTCCCGCTAGACTCAGTTTTAGAAAACCTCTTTTTGATGAAGGTGACCAGGAAATGAAATCCTCCAATTCCGGTTCTGGTTGGATAGTTCCAAGGTCAGAAGAAGTCAAGGAATAACTTTGAATCGCGGCAGGAGCAGCTGTTCCAGCAAAGAGACTGATCGTTTTCTTGGAATTTCCCCAGGATCTGTCGTCCAGAAAGTAGGCCTTAGCTTGGAAAGAGGCGTTGGATTTTGTAGGAGTATATTCCGAATAATATGCTGTAAAACCCGTTGAGCCGGTTGGAAGTCCATGCCATTCCAAATGGATGTTCAAACTTTCCAGCCCTTTGCTGAAAACCTCCCGGCTGCCGATGTAAAAATTGGATCCTAAAACAGGTCTAAAACCAAAGGGATTGATGTTTTTCCCAACTGGCAAAGTCGTCTGATCGTTTTGGAGGATCAGATTTTCCACTCCTTTTACATCCACATGGATTTTCACTGAGGAAAGTTCGATCCCTTGCAACACCGGATAGGAATAGCTTTGTACGGTATCTGCCAGTTCGATCTTCATTACAGGCTGATCTGTCAGGAATTTTTGAAGCAAAACCTCTCCGTCATAACCTACCACAGCATCTTGGTCAGGAATCAAATGACATTTGAGGATCAATTCAATGCCATTCGCTCCTAAATCTTTTAACTCATGTTTTTGGGTTTGAAAACTGAAAATCAGGTCTGCGATCTTGTCCGGGCCCATTCCCCTCACTGAGTCGACTTGGCCTAGATTGGTGAATTTGTTTCCGGGTAAAGAAGCCCGCTTGCTGAGGATATTTTTGGCAGTTACCTCACCGA
>DATIAI010000227.1:0-3953 GCA_035458065.1 Algoriphagus sp.
GAATTTGGTTTAGAAAACTTACTCTGATTTTTTAGAATTTAAACCATCGGATACTTAAAGCATATCCCTCACCATCACCAGCACTTTTTCGACTTCTCTCCTTACCACCGAGGCTCCATAGGGATAATTGGAATTCATGAAAGCAAAGCAATAGGTTTTTCCGCTTTTGGTTTTGATTAATCCTATGAGACTATAGTTGTTGCTCATAGTTCCGGTTTTGGCAAAAATATAGGGTTGGGCAGCCTGAAAGCTGTTTTTGAGGGTTCCCGTTTTTCCACCTGTAGGAAGTAAATCGTAAAGATCCTTTTCTGGAAGGATGCGATAGAGCTTGTCAAAAATCGCCACCATGGATCGGGGAGTAAATAAATTGTGGCGGCTCAGCCCACTACCGTCAACCCATTTGGGTTGATCCGGAAGATCGGAAAGGTGGGTTTTCAGAATGTATTCAATTGCCCGTTCGGTATCTATTTCTCCAAAAAGTCTGTCAGAAACCATGAACATAAGTTGCTCTGCCAGGAAATTATCACTTTCGAGCACCATTTCCTTCAGGATGGGAAAAAGGGGAGAACCCCGAAGCACTTGGTGGTCTTTAGGTAGGCTTTCATCTGAATAAATCCATTTCTTACCCGTCTCTTCCGAAGCCAATTGAACCAATAAATCCGGCTGGGTCAAAAAAGGAATGTATTTCTCCCTTCCGAGAAAAGTAGCTGGATTGTAGGCAAATGTATTGCTGTGAAAATCCCGCTCCAATTCTTTGATTGGTTTTGTGGTCATGCGGATTGCTGACTGAAAAAGTAGCGGAAAAACGGTTGGTTGGTTTCCAACTTTTCGCACTTCAACCAAATTGCCATAGATCGGCAACGAACTTCGCTCCGCTGAATAATCGTAATAATAATCATCCCACTGCCAGCCATATCCAAAACCCGGGGAAACCTGGTTGGCATCTGAGAATTGGACGACCGAGTAGGGGGCCAGCAATTTTTGGAAATCAGGTTGCTGAAATTCCTTGTACTTCCAGCTAGGGTCGCCACTTCCCCAAATTTTAATAGTATCCCCTGAGGGGACATATCTCAGCGTCTGGGTGCTGTCCTGAAGAATCAAAATGCTGGAAAAAAGTGTCCAAATCTTGGTAGTGGATGCCGGAACAAATCTGATTTGGCTGTTCTTTTCAAACAAAACCTGCTGAGAATCCAGATCATAAAGCATAAATCCAGTCAGGTGACCGCTGAAAAAGCTCTGATCTCCAATCGAAGATTCGAGTTTGATATATTGGTCCCGGGTAAGCTGGGAAAAGGAGGGGAAAGAGATTAAGAGATTGGAGATTAAGAGAGTAAAAAGGACTTGAGTTTTGATTCTAATTTTCACTGTTCTTTTCAATTAATCCACCCCAAAATAACCCCAACCAACCAATAATAAATGCCACGCCACCCAAAGGTGTAACCGCTCCCAACCAGGTAATTCCGCTCAAACAAAGCACATAAAGTGAGCCAGAGAAAATCAAAATTCCCAAAGTAAATCCCCAAAAACTCAAACTTAGCTTTTTCCAATTAGGCTTTGCCATGGCTAAAACCCCTAAAATGAAAAGTGCCAAGGAATGGTAAAAATGGTATTTCACCGCGGTTTCAAAAGTTACCAATCTGCCGGTAGCTTCCAGCATTGGCTTTAGTCCATGAGCTCCGAATGCTCCGATTCCTACGGCAATTGCTCCAAAAATTGCGGCGATTTGGATGATAGTTGTTGGTTTCAATGGTAGTTGTTATTGATTGATTATTAAAGTGTTATTGGTTATTGAGTTAATGGGTTATTTAGGCATTAAATTGACCACTTGAAGATTGAGTTTCGGTAAAATCCGAAATCCGAAATCACCCATCCGAAATCAATTTCTGCTTCCAAAAATCGCCGAACCAATCCTCACCATCGTGCTTCCTTCTTCCTGTGCGATTTTATAATCTCCACTCATGCCCATGGAGATTTCTTTCAAATCGACAAAATCTGGAAATTTTCGGTTTTTAAGCTCCTCGAAAAGAAACTTCAATCCACGAAATTCTTTTCTGATTTGATCATGATTTTCAGTGAAAGTGGCCATTCCCATTAATCCGATGACTTTCACATGTGTCAATGCAGCAAAATCTTTTGAATCCAGCATTTCCTCAAGTTCAGTCCGATCAAAACCGAATTTACTTTCCTCTTCGGCAATGTGCATCTGGATCAAAACAGGTATGACCCGATCAATCTTTTTTCCCTGTTTATTGATTTCCTGTAGCAATTTGAAGGAATCTACTCCATGAATTAGGTAAACAAAAGGGGCGATGTATTTGATCTTGTTGCTTTGCAGGTGACCGATCATGTGCCATCGGGTGTCAGATGGCATTTCGGGTTGCTTGGCTTGGATTTCCTGGACTTTGTTTTCTCCGAAATCCCGGATCCCAGCCGCATAGGCTGCTTTCAAGTCTTCGATCGGTTTGGTTTTACTTACCGCGATGAGTTTGCATTCAGGATTTACAAAGGATTTTTTTACGGTTTCCAGATTGGCTTTGATGTCCATTATCTAATTTTAGGCTTCAACTTTTGCCCTAATCGGCACAAACAAAGATATGGCGATCATCAGTACTTTGCTAAAAAAAGGAATTCGTCTCCGTGAGAGTTTAGATCAGGAATATTCCAGTCCGTTAGAACTTCAAAAATCCCAGTTGAAGAAGCTTCTCTTGAAAGCAGAACGGACCGAAATCGGTAAAAAATACGATTTTCAGGGGATTTTAAAGGCATTTCGCGGGGGAGATCAGGAGTTTTATGAACGATACAAAAGCCAGGTTCCGATTTATGACTACGATTCAATTCATGCTGAATTTTGGAAACACCTCCTTGCAGGAAAGAAAAATGTAACATGGCCGGGTGCGGTAAAGTACTTCGCGCTCAGTTCGGGTACTTCCGGGGCTGCCTCCAAATACATTCCCATCACCAAATCTATGGTGAAGGCCATTCGCCGAACAGGAGTGCGGCAGATTTTGAGTCTTTCTAAGTACGATTTGCCTGCATCACTATTCACCAAAGGGATTTTGATGTTGGGAGGAAGTACAGATTTGGAATTCAACGGTACCTACTTCTCCGGTGATCTGAGTGGAATCACAGCAGGTAGACTACCGATTTGGTTTCAGCGGTTTTACAAACCGGGAAAGAAAATCTCAAGAAATAGAAATTGGGGAGATAAACTGGATCAGATTGTAGAAAAAGCCAAGGATTGGGATATCGGTATCATTGTCGGTGTGCCCGCATGGCTCCAGATTTTAATCGAAAAGATTATCGAGCGGTACAAAGTCAAAAACATCCACGAGATCTGGCCCAATCTTCAGATTTTCGTCCATGGGGGAGTTTCATTTGAACCTTATAAAAAAGGATTCGAAAAACTTTTGGGAAAACCGCTGATCTACATTGAAACATATTTGGCTTCCGAGGGATTTTTGGCTTTTCAGGCTTTGCCCAATCGGAAATCCATGAGGCTGGTGCTCAATAATGGAATTTTTCATGAATTTGTTCCTTTCAATGAAGAGAACTTTGATGACGAAGGCAATGTGAAAAAGGGTGCCAAAACCTTCAAAATCGATGAAGTTGAAGAAGGAAAGGATTATGCGCTGCTGATCTCAACCTGCGCAGGTGCTTGGAGGTATCTCATCGGAGATGTGGTGAGATTTGTCTCCAAAGAGGAGTCAGAAATCATCATCACAGGCCGAACCAAGCATTTTTTGAGTCTTTGCGGGGAGCATCTTTCAGTGGACAATATGAACAAAGCCATCGAACTTGCCGAAAATGAGCTCAATATATGTGTGAAGGAATTTACAGTGCTTGGTGTACCTCACAAAAACCTTTTTGCCCACCATTGGTATGTAGGTTCGGATGATAAAATTGATCCCGAAGACTTTCTGGAAAGACTTGATGCCCAACTTAAACTACTCAAC
>DATIAI010000228.1:0-8607 GCA_035458065.1 Algoriphagus sp.
CCAAAAGATCACGGCTTGGTTTGCCTCAGATATACCGGTTCCCGTCGGCCCCGAAGAGCAATTCGGCCTGCCGGGTTTGATTTTAGCCTATGACATCAACGACGGAATGCTGATCGTCGAAGCCGAGAAAATCACATTTGGTGAACCGGGAGAAATCATCACCCTGCCAAAAAAACTGAAAGGAAGGGAAGTATCGGGCACTGAATATCAGGATCTGGTCCAAGATTTTATCCAGACTTCCATCGAAAGCAAGCGAGCTTGGATGTGGGGTTTAAGATATTGAAGAGGTTTAAAATTTGTTGGGGTAAGCAACTCCCGCTTTACTTACTCAGATTTCTATATTGAAAAAAGCTATCCCCTCCTAACCATCGAATAAAGGAAAATAACTTGTACAATTTCAAAGTGAAGGTTGTACAAATTCAAAGCAGTCTAATACAAATCACTAGTTATCAATTGTTTAACTTTTAAACTCAAGAGTTTCAGTTTTTTACATTTTTGTCCCTGACAATTCCCGACAATCGGTTTTATCGTAGCTCGAATAGCCCTAATTTGAGACCTCAATTTCCCTTGAGACATGTATATAATTTTTGATACCGAGACCACCGGTTTGCCCCGGGATTACAATGCCCCAATGTCCGACGTGGACAATTGGCCCCGTCTCGTTCAGCTTGCCTGGCAACTTCATGACGCCAAAGGCAAGCTGATCTCCAATCACAATTACATCATCCGGCCGGAGGGTTTTACCATCCCATACAATGCCGAAAAAGTCCACGGAATCTCCACCAAGCGAGCTTTGGCAGAAGGTCATGACCTCAAGGAAATCCTACAGATCTTCAGAGAAGATGTAGTTCAGGCAAAATATCTGGTTGGACACAACATCGGATTTGATATCAATGTTGTAGGATCAGAATACCTTCGGGCTGCTTTGGTGATGCCCTTGGGTGAAAAGAAAGAATTGGACACCAAGGATATTTCCACGGAATTTTGTGCACTTCCCGGAGGAAAAGGCGGAAAATTCAAATGGCCAACTCTTACCGAACTTCACCAAAAACTTTTCGGGGTTGGTTTTGGGGATGCACACGATGCAGCCTATGATGTGGATGCTACCGCGCGCTGTTTCTTTGGATTGATCACTCAGGGAATCCAAAAACCTGAAGTTGGTATTGCGCTCGAAGAAGTGGTTTACCAAGCTCCCAAGCTATCAGAAGCCAATTTTGCGCAAGTCAAAGATGTCCAGAAAGCTGCCGCAAAAGACATTCTGAAACAAGCAGGGAAATCAGATATATCTGACCTTGCGGATGTTTCATTTACGCATTTGCACGTCCACAGTCAATATTCAGTTCTTCAGGCTACTTCTGAAATCCCAGCCATGGTCGCCCGTGCCAAAGATTTAGGCATGAAAGCCATTGCGATGACCGATCACGGAAACATGATGGGCGCATTTCACTTTGTAAAGGAGGCGATGTCAAAGGATCTCAAGCCGATATTGGGTTGCGAATTTAATCTCAGCAGGGATCGCAAAAACAAATCAAATAAGGATGATGGGTATCAGACCGTCTTGATTGCTAAAAATAAAGCTGGTTATCATAATCTCGCCAAACTTGCCTCATACGCCAATATTGAGGGCTTTTACTACGTGCCGAGAATCGACAAAGAATTATTGGTTCAGTATAAAGGTGATTTGATAGCCACTACAGGAGGACTTTGGGGAGAAATTCCTTACCTGATCCTAAACGTTGGCGAAACTCAGGCAGAGGAAGCATTTATCTGGTGGAAGGACCAATTCGGGGACGATTTCTATGTAGAACTCAATCGCCATGGAATTCCGGAAGAAGAAAAGGTGAATGAGGTGCTTCTCGAATTTGCCCACAAATACAATGTGAAATATTTCGCGGCAAACAACACCTATTACAATGATAAGCCCGATGCCAAAGCGCATGATATCTTACTCTGCGTGAAAGACGGGGAGCTCGTCGAAAAACCCAAAAAATACATTGGCAAGCGTGGAAGAGAATTCCGTTACGGCTTCCCCAACGACGAGTTTTATCTCAAAAGTCCGGATGAGATGAAAAAACTCTTTGCAGACCTCCCTGAAGCCATCATTTGCACCCAGGAAATTGTGGACAAAATCGAGGCTTACAAGCTCGCCCGAGAAGTTTTGCTTCCAAAATTTGATATTCCTGAAGAATTCAAGCACCCAGAAGATGAAGCAGATGGAGGAAAACGGGGTGAAAATGCCTACCTGAAATACCTGACTTATGAGGGTGCAAAAAAGCGATATCCTGAGATTACGCCTGAAATTCAGGAGCGGCTAGATTTCGAATTGGCAACAATTGAAAAAACCGGCTATCCGGGGTATTTCTTGATTGTTCAGGATTTTACTCGAGCAGCGCGTGATATGGGCGTTTCTGTCGGACCAGGCCGGGGTTCCGCTGCCGGTTCAGCAGTGGCCTATTGCACCGGAATTACCAATGTCGATCCGATTGCTTATGACCTACTCTTCGAGAGATTCCTCAATCCGGACAGGGTTTCCCTCCCAGATATTGATATTGACTTTGACGATGAAGGCCGCCAAAGCGTGATCGACTATGTGATCAAAAAATACGGCTCAAATCAAGTAGCCCAAATCATCACCTATGGCACGATGGCTGCCAAATCAGCTATCCGGGACACGGCAAGAGTTTTGAATTTGCCTTTGGCAGATGCTGGAAGATTGGCAAATCTTGTACCCGATATCAAGCTCAAGGCACTCTTTGCTTTGGCCAAAAACCGACCTGCTTTACTCGAAAAACTCAAAGGTCAGGGTGAATTGTTGGCAAAGGCGGAGGAACTCATCCGCATAGCAGCAGGAAGTGATGAAATGGCTCGAACAGTCAATCAGGCCTCAGTTTTGGAAGGTTCTGTCCGAAATACCGGAATCCATGCCTGTGGGGTGATTATCACCCCAAGTGACATCACCAACTTTGTTCCGGTGGCTTTGGCAAAGGATTCGGACATGGTTTGCACCCAGTTCGACAACTCGGTAGTAGAATCAGCTGGCTTGCTGAAGATGGACTTTTTGGGTTTGAAAACACTTACCCTGATCAAAGACGCCATCAAGATTATCAAAGAAAGACATGGCATTCAACTCGATGCAGATGAATTTGACATCGAGGATGTGAAGACCTATGAGCTCTTTCAGCGCGGGGAGACCGTCGGCATTTTCCAATATGAATCTCCCGGAATGCAAAAACACATGAGGGATTTGAAACCTACGGTTTTTGCGGATTTGATCGCTATGAACGCGCTGTATCGTCCGGGACCAATTGCTTACATTCCTTCCTTCATCAGAAGAAAGCATGGAGCCGAGCCGATCACATACGATCTGGACGACATGAAGGAGTACTTGGAGGAAACTTACGGAATCACTGTCTACCAAGAACAGGTGATGCTTTTATCCCAAAAGTTGGCAGGATTCACCAAAGGTGAGGCTGACGTTTTGCGTAAGGCGATGGGTAAAAAGCAGAAGGACGTTTTGGACAAAATGAAGCCAAAATTTGTGGAGCAGGCCTCGGCCAAAGGACATGATGCCAAAAGGCTGGAAAAAATCTGGACGGACTGGGAGGCATTTGCATCCTATGCCTTCAACAAATCCCACTCAACCTGCTACGCTTGGATCGCCTATCAGACTGCATATTTGAAGGCTCATTACCCAGCCGAATACATGGCATCGGTACTGAGCAACAACATGAACGACATCACTCAGGTGACGTTTTTTATGGAAGAATGTAAGCGAATGGGAATCAAAGTCGCGGGACCGGATGTCAATGAGTCCAAAGGAGGATTTACAGTGAACAAAGCCGGAGAAATTCGATTCGGCATGGCTGCGATCAAAGGTGCAGGTTCCGCCGCAGTGGATGAAATCATCAAAGAGCGTGAGAAAAACGGTCCTTACAAAAACATCTTTGACTTTGCCAAACGGGTCAATTCTAGGGCTCTAAATAAGAAAACCATGGAAGCGCTGGCCATGGCAGGTGCGTTTGATTGCTTCAAAGAACATCACCGAAGACAATATCTTGAAGCGCCGGACAACGACATTTCACTGATCGAAAAAGCAACGAAATACGCTCAAAAAGTTCAACAAGAAGAAGACAGCGCTCAGGTTAGTCTTTTTGGGGGAGGAAGCGGTAACATGGAAATTCCTACTCCGTCTGTACCACCTATGGAGCCTTTTTCCCAGATCCAGCAGCTGAATATCGAAAAAGAAGTGGTCGGGCTCTTCATCTCCGGACATCCTTTGGATCAATACCAACTTGAGATTGACTCCTTTACCAATACACCTCTGACTGCTTTGGCAGATCTCGAAAGTCTAAGAGGCAAAAACGAATTGAAACTAGCCGGATCGGTATCTAGCTTTGCACACCGAACGACCAAGACCGGAAAGCCATTTGGAACGCTTACCTTGGAGGATTACCATGGCAGCTTCACTTTCTTTCTTTTTGGAGAGGACTATGTCAAGTTTAAGGAGTACTTCATGACCGGGTGGTTTGTGTTTTTGACCGGAAAAGTGGAAGCCAGAAAATGGGGAAATGAAAATGAGGTTGAGTTCAAAATCACCAGCATGATGTTACTCAGCGAAGTGCGGGGAAAAATGGTCAAAGGCCTTCGTGTCAACATTGATCTGGACAACCTGACACTGGATCTGATGGAAAAGCTAGAAGCCATCACCACCAAATACAAAGGAGATGCTAAACTTTATATCGATATTATTGATAAAAAGGAAAACATCGCACTGGAGCTTTTTTCCAAAAAATTCACCATAGATCCGAGCGCAGAAATGATCAGAGAACTCAAGAAAATCCCGGAAGTGATTTATAAGGTGGTTTAAATGAAAGAGGAATACAGTAGGAATAAAATCATTGCTTAATTCTATGGGAGATAGACAATAATTTTAACAAGGACTGAACTTAATGAGCTTCAATCGGCTTTTGCTGATATATTTGAAAATTAGAAATCATTTAATCAAAGAATAAAATGGGAAAAGCAATAGAAATTACTGATGCTAACTTTGAGGAAGTCATCTCTGGAGATCAGCCGGTTTTGGTTGACTTCTGGGCCGAGTGGTGTGGACCTTGTAAAATGATCGGTCCCGTAGTGGAGCAACTGGCATCAGAATATGACGGTAAAGCAGTAATCGGTAAAGTGGACGTGGATTCTAACCCATCTGTAGCGCAGGCTTTCGGAATCCGCTCTATCCCTACACTGCTTTTCTTCAAAGGCGGTCAGATCGTAGACAAGCAAGTTGGAGCAGTTCCAAAAGCTGTTTTGGCCCAAAAACTGGATGCGCAACTTTAATTCTTAATTACACTTAGATCAGAAAGCCGTAAAGAACTCTTTGCGGCTTTTTTTATATTCATCCCCCAAATGGCCGAGAAACTGATCACATTAGAAGAGTTCTGGACACTTCGAGAGCAACTTCCAATGGTCGATGCAAGAAGTGAGGGAGAATTTGCCCAAAGCCATATTCCAGGAGCTGATAATCTCCCGATTCTGAATAACCAAGAGCGCATCGTTGTTGGTACTCTTTACAAAGAAAAAGGATCTGAAACAGCTACTTTAAAAGGTTTTGAATTGGTAGGTCCAAGATTTCATCAAATTCAAAAAGAAGCCATCCGATTATTTCCAGACCGAAAAATCATCGTCTATTGCTGGCGCGGAGGAATGAGAAGTCAAATCTTGTCTTGGCTGCTTAGCATGGTGGGATTCGAGGTGTATCGGCTGAAAGGTGGATATAAAACCTATCGGACATTTACTTTTGAGGAAGTAAGAAAAGAAAGAAACCTGATAGTTTTAGGAGGAAAAACCGGAACCGGTAAAACCATTTTGCTGAAAAAACTTCAGGAAAAAGGAGAACAAGTGCTCGATCTGGAAGCAAATGCCAATCACAAAGGCTCCTCATTTGGCTCGATCGGCCTCCCTCCCCAGCCCACTGTTGAACAGTTTGAAAATCTAATGGCTGAAACGCTCAGGCTGCTTGACCCCAAACTTTCCACTTGGGTCGAAAACGAAAGCCGGAAAATTGGAAGGATAATCCTTCCGGACGGGTTTTATGAGCAAATGATAAAATCCCAGCTAATAGACATCCAAAAATCAGTGGAAGAACGGATTGCTCAAATTGCAGAGGAATATGGAAACCTCTCTGAAGAAGATTTGATTGCGGCGGTTATGCGACTTCAAAAGCGACTTGGCGGACTCAGAACACAGCAAGCAATTGAGGCTATTCGAGCTAAGGATAACAACTCCTGGATTTCCAATCTGCTGATCTATTATGACAAAACCTATGAGTTTGACCTTTCCAGACATGTAGAAGGCAAAACCAAGATTTTAGATCTAAGTGGCAAAACCTTCGAGGAACAAGTTGAACTTTTATTAAACGCAAAATCCCAAAACTATGGAGAATCAACCTACCAGACTCACTGAATGGAGTGAAGGATCAGGCTGTGGCTGCAAAATCGCCCCGGCCATTCTGGATCAAATCCTGAGCGCAAGTGGTTCTTTTTCTCAATCTGATCCAAATCTCCTTGTAGGAAATTTCCACAAAGACGACGCGGCAGTTTATCAGGTTTCGGATGATTTGGCTGTAATCAATACGGTGGATTTTTTTACGCCCATTGTGGATGATCCGTTTGATTTTGGGAGAATTGCCGCAGCCAATGCCATTTCGGATGTCTATGCGATGGGAGGAAAACCCATTTTTGCGAATGCCATCTTGAGTTGGCCAGTTGAGAAAATCGCACCGGAAATGGCAGCAAAAGTCTTGGAAGGAGCGAAATACATCTGCAACAAGGCTGGAATCGAATTGGCAGGTGGACATTCCATTGCTGCAAAAGATCCGATTTTTGGCTTATCGGTTAATGGGATTATTCACCCAAGAAAAATCAAAACCAACAAAGGGGGCAAATCAGGTGACCTGTTATTTCTGACTAAGCCACTGGGAATCGGTGTATTGGCGACAGCCCTGAAAAGGCAAAAAATCAAAGAACAAGATTACGTCAGCTTGCTCGACACTGCTTGTAAATTGAATTCAGTGGGTACAGTTTTGGGCAATCACGAGGAAGTTCACGCCATGACTGATGTGACAGGATTTGGGCTATTGGGTCATTTGATCGAGATGGCAGAAGGGGCAGGAATTACAGCAGAAATAGAAATCGCGAACCTCCCACTGATCGAAGGAATTCAGGAGTATATCAATCAATTTATATTTCCCGACAACACCTACAGAAACTGGAACGCCTTTAGCACCAAAACCAAAGGTGTGGTAGGAATGGATCTTGTAAAACTTTGTGATCCACAGACCAGCGGAGGATTACTGATTGCCGTAGCGCCGGAAAACAAAGCCTGGTTTGAAGAGACGATGAAAATCGAAAATCAACCCATCTGGCAAATCGGAAGTTTTAAGGATAAAGGGGAATATGTTGTGGAAGTAATTTAATGCTCTAGCGGAGAGACTCCCCCTGAAACCATAAACTTCATCACGTCCGAACTTTTCACTCCGGTCAAAGGCTTCACCCGATCTCTTTTTACCAGGAAAACATTCCCTGACACATTATAACTGTGGGGAAAATAAACCGCGACGTACTCAGGGGCCTCAATCATGCTCAAATCCTCTTGGGTAAGAAATCCAAGTCTCGACATGGTGTCACTGATTTGGACAATGACTGGAGCGCTGAATTTCTTCTTGTCCCCCACAAAAGCGCTCATCAAATCCTTGATACTGGTGTACAGCAAGCTGACCAATGGAATTTTGAAAAGGCCTCTTTCAAACCATTCAAAAAATGGTTTCGTAAAGAAAAGGCTTGCCAAGTATCCGGCGAAAGTAATTAATCCGAGCACCATCAAAATCCCTATTCCCGGAAAAGGAACTGGAATCAACCCATCCAGAAAGATGAAAATGGCATAGATGACATATGATGTGACAGCTAAGGGAGTGAGAACAAGAAGGCCTCTGAAAAAGTAAGATAGAATGCGATTATAGGTGAATTTCATGGCTGGTGATTTCTATGCTCTAGTCAAAAAAAATGCCCAATCGAAAGATCAGGCATTTTATTGTTCTATCCTGGAATAATTAATCCAGAATTTTCACTTTAACACTTCTATAGTAGATCACACTCTCGGGATCATGTGCCTGAAGAGCGAAAGTACCCGAACTTAGTTTTTTATCTCCCAAATCTCCTGTTCTTTTTGTGTCTTCCGCTTCAGTGTATTCATTTATAGTCTTTCCGTTGACTTTGACGGTTATCTTGCCATCTTTTACGATGACCTCTTCGGTGTACCACTCCCCGTCTTTCACGTATTCCTCTTTCACATCTTGAAAGGAATATACGCTACCTGTCTTTCTCCAGTCTCCATGACTTTGATTTACCTGGATTTCGTAGCCTATTCCCGGCCAGCCCGTTTCCTGATATTTAGTATGAATAAAGATTCCTGAATTTGCCTTAGGCATGGTTTTCACTTCCACTTTTAATTCAAAGTTTTTGAAATCATGATTTCCCACTGGTCCATCATAAAAAGCGTGTGCCCTTGGTCCGGCCACCTTGATGGTTCCATCTTCTACCTTAAAGGAGGAGG
>DATIAI010000229.1:0-2286 GCA_035458065.1 Algoriphagus sp.
CAATACCGGCAATCCCATGTCCCAGATTTTCTTGCCGATTGCGTTTGCTTGAAGGAGGATTTCCGGTTTTGGGATTTCCATACCTTCCTTGTATTTGCCTTCGGCTTTCAGCTTTCGCATGACCTGTGCAGTCATGCTTTCTTCCAGAAGGACATTGTTACCCCCGGGAAACATGACAGGAATGCCATATTCAACACCGACCTGAACGTATTTTTCAAGGAATTTTTCGCTGGCAAACAAGGTGCCCATATGCGAATCCAAATGGGATGGGCGGATTCCTAAAGCCAATGCCCGCTCTACTTGAGCTTTGAGTTCCAGGTAAACTTCGTCCGGATTGCCGTGCTCAACTACCTGCTCAACACTGTGCCAAAAGGAACCTTCCGGATCATGAAGCGATGGGACAAGAGTTTTTCCTGCCAAAGGCTCCCAGCGATAGGTTTTCCATTCCGAAGTCAAAACCAAATGAAGTCCTATATCCAAGCCCGGCTTCTTTTTAGCTTGGGTTATGAAATTGCCCGCCCAAGGGCATGGCATCATCACACTACAAGAGGTGGCAATCCCAAAATCCAGGGACTGAAAAGTCCCCTGATTGGACTCATAGGACATTCCTGCATCATCCACGTGGAAAATGACCACTTTCTTATCCTTGGGATAGCCCAATTTTTCGGAGTAGCTCTGTGCTTGGACCGAACTAAGCCCCAATAGGGATGCTGAACAAAGCAGCCATGCTTGCTTGATAGAAAATTTCATAAGGAAAGGTGGTCGAAAAGTTTATTGGGAGTCGTTCAATCCCTCTATTTTGAATTTCCAGAAAGCAACTTTCTGGCGGTTCCAGGTATAGGTCATTGCCAGATGATCACCGTCCACAATAATCGAAGGGTAGGAGAACTCAGTTTCGGGATCTTCGCCTTTCTCAATGGTCTGGTGGTATGCCCAAGTTTTGCCATTGTCCAAAGAAATGGCCAAGTCGATGGGATTACGGTCGCCCCAGTTTTCACTGATAGGATTATAGATTAGCGCGATTTTTTCTCCACCAAGGTGGGCTACATCGATTCCACTGTTGTTGTTTGGCAAATCTGTGACGTAGACTGGGCTCCAGGTTTTTCCATAATCTTTGGAGTCACTGCGGGCAATTTTGCCTCCGGAACTTCTCATCAGTGCATGTACATTGCCAGGGGAAGATTCCCATGCAGCAGGCTGAATGATGCCCTCTTCCGCGATTAGGCTACGGTCAAGCTCTAAAAAAGGAGTTGCTTCCCAGGTTTTTCCGCCGTCTGTACTGCGGTCCATAAAGGCGTTCCAAACCTTGTTTTTTTCATTGGAAGCAGGAGCTAGCCAGGTACCGTCAGACAATACAATGTTGTGATTTCGAACGGGACCTCTTCCTCCTCTATCACCAGGCACAAGTTCCACTGGTGCTGTCCAGGTTTTTCCCTTGTCTTCAGAAGTCTGAACCCAAGTTTCCCAGTCATCTATTTCTTTTCCAACTTTAAAATAGAGGTAAAGCTTTCCGTCAGGAGCATTGAACAAAACCGGATTCCAATGTGGGTCATTTCGGATTTTGGCTACTTTCTGGGGAACTTCCCAAGTATTGCCATCGCCTCTCGACATCCAGATACTGACATCGTCGTGCTTTTCGTGAGTACCACCAAACCAAGCAACCAGATATTCTCCGGGGTTCACTGCCACGATGGTCGATGCGTGTCCCTGGGCAAATTCCGGATGACTGTCAAAAATTTTGCTTGAGCTGACCAATGTCAATCCCAGAGAGTCAGCAGTTGCTTCAGCAACTTCTTCGGTGCTTGAAGAATTTCCGCATCGGACAAAAAGAAAAGAAAGTGCGATGACCCAACAAGAAATGCTGGCCACCCGAAATAAAGAGCTTGTCATTCGTTTTATTTTTGGTTTAAATACTGGTTTAAATTCAATTAGGACTAATCCATCCAGAATTAATATAGGTTTTGGGATCAAAAAAAATATTTCGCCCAGAAGGATGAAATATTAATATTATCAGCCCAATATTGGACTTTCTTAAGCCCTTTCAATTTCCATGAAGAATAGAACTTCCCTTCTCCTTTTGATTTTCCTGGTTTTCTTTGTGATATCGCTGATGTCAAATATTCTCGGACCGATCATTCCGGATATCATAGAAAGTTTCTCTTTGAGCATGTCTTTGGCGGGTTTTCTGCCATTTTCCTTTTTTGTCGCTTATGGTGTGATGTCCCTTCCTTCGGGACTTTTGGTTGAAAAATACAGAGAAAAGCCTGTCCTTCTTGCTGCTTTTGG
>DATIAI010000230.1:0-6479 GCA_035458065.1 Algoriphagus sp.
AGTTCCAAGAAATCGAGCGTAATGGGAAAAACTGCCTACAAATTCACAATGTACACCGTTATTGATTTCGCACCTTGTTGAAGGTAGCATTTCACTATCCTTTCATTATATCATTGTCTTTGAACTCTGTCTCAACCTTAGTGATTATTTCAATTAGTGTGTCTGTTAATACGCTCTTTAAAAACACATCTTGTTTGTAATTATTTAAGTCCTCAAAAAAGTCTGTTCTTAAAACTTTCCACAGAATAAAAGTCAAGTTTTCAAGCCGATAAGTCCAAATATTAAAGTCGTCAGTGAATGTTGATGATCTAACTAAGTATTTATCCGAGTATTCATACTCTCCACTTGAAAATAGATTGAAAAGTTGATCTTTAGTCAGGTGTCTTAAGTCATCTCTTAGTTCTTTTGCGCTTTTAAATTCATTTAAAATCCTTAGAAAGTATCCGCTTAGATAAATCAAATCCTCATACGTCCCAATAAACTCATTTCTGATCCATATTCGTCCAAACCCCATATCATTAGGATAATTGTTGGAGTAGGAATATTCAACAGCAAAATCACTTTTGTCCCCGATGACCATACTTCATTAAAGGCTACACTAACGATTAGATAAAAGTTGCATTTCCAAAGTTCTGAACTTTGGGAAAGTCAAAACTCAATCTCCGCCATGACCGGAAAGTGATCCGAAGGATATTTTTTCCCATAGTTGTCAGTCAAAATTCCATGTCTGATGACATTGATTTTCCCATTCACAAAGATGTGATCGATGATTCCGTCAGGCATCCGATCCCATTCAAATGCCGAGAAAGTTCCTTTGGGGCCATAGGATGGGATTTTTGAAATCAACCTAGCATCTTTCCAACTTGGATCAGAAATGATGGTGGAATAGGCTGCATTATCCGGTTTGACATTGAAGTCGCCCATCAGGATTACCGGAAGGTTTTGGGTATTGATTTCTTTGACTTTTGCTATGGCCAGTTTGCTGCTTTCTTCACGAGCTTGCTGTCCGATGTGGTCATAATGCACATTGAAGACATAGAATTTCTTCCCTTTTTGATCTTTGAATTTTCCCCAACTGCAAATTCGATTGAGTGATGCATCCCAGCCTTTACTGGGTTTTTCAGGAGTGGGAGAAAGCCAAAACGTTCCTGAATCCTCCAGTTTGTACAATTTCGGATCATATAGAATCGCCGTGTACTCGCCCTTTTCAGCCCCGTCATCCCTTCCGACTCCCAGATATTCAAAGCCTAAGCCGTCACTCATTTGTTTGATTTGATGCGAAAGTCCTTCCTGAGTCCCGAAAAGGCCAATTTTGTGAAACTGAATCAGGCTGACCACGTGAGGTAGCCGGTCTTTCCAAAGGTTGCCTTCATCGCCTGGATTGTCCCATCGGACGTTGAAGGTGGCCAGGTTGTGACTTTGAGCCTGCATATTTTGTGGAAAACAAAAAATCAGGGCAGATGCTAAAAACAGGGTTGAAATTGTCCTTTTGAACATAAATCGTGAACTAATTCGTGGGAAAACGCTTAAGTCATTAAAAATGCATGCTATTTTGATTAAATGAAATCGAGCATGATGAAAATTCGTCAGACATTGGAATAACAATAAACCATTTGAGATTTCACCGTCCTGCCGGCAGGCTATTGTGTCCAAATAAATCCATTTTAATCACATGAAAACTTTTTATCCAAAAGACTTAAGTACCGTTGAGGTTCAGAATTTACTGCAAGGTGCTGTGACGCCTCGACCGATTGCATTTGCAAGTACGATGGACAAAGCTGGAAATGTGAATTTGAGCCCATTTAGCTTTTTCAATATGTTCAGCGCCAATCCTCCGATTCTGATTTTTTCTCCTTCCCGGCGAGTGAGGGATAATTCCACCAAACATACCCTTGAAAATGTACTGGAAGTCCCGGAGGTCGTGATTCATATTGTTGGTTTTGATCGGGTGGAGCAGATGTCCCTGGCAAGTACTGAATATCCCAAAGGAGTGAATGAGTTTGAAAAAGCCGGACTGACACCTGTCAAATCGGATTTGGTTTCACCGCCGAGAGTGAAGGAAGCGGCAGTGGCTTTGGAATGCAAGGTCAATGAAGTGAAAGCCTTGGGCACTGATGGAGGAGCGGGAAATCTGGTCATCTGCGAGGTCATTGCCATGCATATCAGTGAATCAATTCTCGATGAAAAAGGAGTAATCGATCCATATAAACTCAGTCCGGTTGCCAGACTTGGTGGGAGTTGGTATTCCCGGATTACTCCGGATTCTCTTTTTCAAATACCAAAACCTCTTACCAATCTTGGGATCGGGGTGGATCAGATTCCGGATGAAATCAGATACAGCCCGATTTTAACAGGAAACAATTTGGGAAGACTAGGGAACGTGATGCAGCTTCCTCCCAAGGATGAAGTGTACAATTTTTCAAATTCAGAGGAAATCAGGGAAATGCGAATCCGGTTTAAAAACGATCCCGAATCCTGGCTTGACCATCTTCATCTACGGGCGAAAGAAGAACTCGATAAAGGAAATGTGGAAACTGCCTGGAAATTTCTCCTCCAAAAGCAATAAAAAAACTCTCCAAGTGTTTGAAGTCCTTGGAGAGTTATAGCTAATTTCAATTAGCAACTGTGGAGTTTTAATTTTACTTGATCACTATATCCTGAGGCATTCTTACTTGGATGCCATGATAGTTTTGAAGGCTTTTGATTTTTTCGATCAGGTTATAATTTTCACCCAATTGAGCCTGGAGGATTTTGATCTGAACTTTGTCTCCAAAAGTGCTGAAAAGATCCTCAAACCAGGTTTTCTGTTCTGGATAGTAAACAACGCGGTAGTCGTCCCCAGCATCTATTTTGCCCGCAGCGATTTCAATTGCGGTGTTCAATCCACCAAGCACATCCACCAAACCTCTTTCTTTGGCTTGAGTTCCAGTCCAAACTCGGCCTGAAGCCACTTTTTTAACTGAATCAGGATGCATTCCACGTCCCTCAGCCACTCGTGAGATGAAGGTTTCATAGCCATCTTCAATGCTTGACTGAATGATGGTTCTTTCCACTTCGGTAAGTTCCCTTGTTGGATTCATGAAATCGGAAAGTTGTCCTGTGGAAACCACATCTGTGGTCACTCCCAGTTTGTCATTCAACAACTCCTGAACATTAAACCACAATCCGAAAATCCCGATTGAACCTGTAATTGTGTTTGGCTGAGCAACAATGGTGTCGGCAGGAGCAGAGATATAATAGCCTCCGGAAGCCGCCACTCCTCCCATTGAAACAATCAGGGGCTTTGCCTTTTTGGCCTCGGTCATCTCTCTCCAGATCACTTCTGAAGCGACAATAGATCCTCCCGGAGAGTTCACTCTCAGGACAATTGCCTTGATATTTTCGTCTTTTCTGGCTTTACGGATTTCTTTGGCGAATTTTTCTGAACTGATAACTCCATCCGCATTTCCGCCTACAATATCCCCTTCTGCTACAATGACTGCTATGCGGTTTTTGGAAGTGATGTTCTTCGATTTTGCCAAGGAACCGAGATCAGTGGCATTGATCGTTGGAATCTCATCGTCTTCAGTCAGGCCAAGCTTCTCACGAAGTTTGGTATGCACTTCGTCTTCATAAGCCAAAGCTGTGGCAAGTTTGTACGTCACCGCATCTTTAGCTTTGCGGACGAGCATTTCGGAATTGATTTTTCTCAAGCTGTCCAAAGGTATGCCACGGGATTCGGCGATTTTGGAGACTGCCAGATTGTTGATGTCATCCAAGAAAAATTGAGTTTGAAGTCTGTTTTCATCGCTCATTTTTTCGAGGATAAAAGGCTCAACAGCACTTTTGAATTCCCCGACACGGAAAACTTCCGGCTTGATACCCACTTTTTCAAAGAGCCCTTTGAAAAAAATACCTTCGGATGAAAATCCATTGAAATCAATCGCCCCCAATGGATTCAGGTAAATTTCATCGGCAACCGAAGCCAGGAAATATCCACCTTCACTGAAAGCTTCATCATAGGCAATGAGGAATTTTCCTGATTCTTTGAAATCGATCAGGGCTTCTCTCAATTCGAGAAGATTTGCCTGACCAGCCATGATTAGACCGGTATTGAGGTAAATCCCCTTAATGTTTTCATTGGTTTTGGCCTCCAGAATTGCTTTTTTCAGGTTCACTAATCCTGCATTCATGTCACCTCCAAAGGGATTACCAAAGGAACCTAAATCGAGGTCATCTTCCGGGGTTCTTTCCACCAGCATCCGACCGTTGAGATTCAGATGCAGAATAGTGTTTTCTTTGACTGACACTTCTTTTTCAGATGATGCAGCGATCATTCCGATGATGCCAAAAAAGATAAGCGTGCTGAGAATCGTAAAAATGAACAAGCCTACAATCACGGCCAATACATTGCCTAGGAATTTCATCTGTTTATTGTTTGATTTTTAATGGCTATTTGGAATCTCGCATGGTCGTTTATCATTCCTCTTTGTGTTGCTTGAGTCATGCTCGATTTCATGGTTTTTTTATTTGAACTCGAAATTACCCTTTTTTGAGTGACCTTTACAATTGAAAAGTGACAAGCGATGCAAACCGAGGTTGTATTAAGTTTAGGCGGAAATAAAGGCAATCGGGAAAAATTGCTCTTTCATGCCATTGAGGCTCTGAATGATCAGTTTCAATTGCTTAAAGTTTCCAAGATTTACGAAACAGCGGCTTGGGGTGGGGTGGCCAAAGGAGATTTCCTGAATCAAATTGCTGTGATTTCGACGGAAAAAAGTCCAGAAGACGTATTGGAAATACTACAGGGAATCGAGGCAGATTTGGGCCGAACCCGAGAAGAACCCTGGGGTGACCGAACCATGGATATTGATATCCTGTATTTTGGGGAAAAAGTGATCGAAACTGATTTATTGAAAATCCCCCATCCTTTTATTCCTCAACGGAAATTTGTCTTGGTTCCTTTGAATGAATTGTTTCCAGACAAAAAACATCCGGTGTCTGGGAAAACCACTTTTCAAATGTTGGAAGAGTGCAAGGATCCGAGTAAGGTGGCCCTATTTAAAAAAGCAGTTTGATCATTTCCAGTTTTTAGGCCAAGTCCAAATCACACTTTTTCTTTCAAAGCAAAAAAATCCCGCCTTGTGAGCGGGATTTGAACTTTACAAACCGGAAACTTCGGCTTCCGAATGGATTTTTTTCACCAGACCCTGAAGCACTTTTCCCGGTCCGCATTCGACAAATTGGATTGCTCCGTCTTTGACCATATTTTGAACGGACTGCGTCCATTTGACCGGAGCGGTAAGTTGGGCAATCAGGTTTTTCTTGATTTCAGCCACATCACTAACGGCTGTAGTGCTGACGTTTTGGTAAACAGGACAGATCGGTGTGGAAAATTGGGTGGCTTCGATTGCCTTTTGAAGTTTTTCACGGGCAGGTTCCATCAAGGGAGAGTGGAAAGCTCCACCCACTGGCAAAGGCAACGCACGCTTGGCTCCGGCCGCTTTCATTCTTTCACAGGCGATTTCAATTCCTCTGTTTGATCCTGAAATAACCAATTGGCCAGGGCAGTTATAATTGGCCGGAACGACGATTTCGTCGGTAAATTCTGCGCAGATCTCTTCCACTTTTTCATCTGCCAATCCAAGGATGGCAGCCATCGTGGAGGGATTGATCTCGCAAGCTTCCTGCATGGCCAATGCACGTTGGTAAACAAGCTTGAGCCCATCTTCAAAGGCAAGAGTGCCATTAGCCACCAAGGCGGAAAACTCTCCCAAAGAATGACCTGCTACCATATCTGGAGCAAAATCCGGGGTTGTTTTTGCCAAAACTACTGAGTGAAGGAAAATCGCAGGTTGAGTGACTTTGGTTTGCTTCAACTCTTCCTCTGTTCCGTCGAACATGATGTCAGTAATCCGAAATCCCAGGATTTCATTGGCTTTTTCGAAAAGGGCTTTCGCTTCTGGATTTGACTCATAAAGTGACTTTCCCATTCCGGGGAATTGGGCTCCCTGGCCCGGAAAAACAAATGCTTTCATGTATTTAAAATTGATTTTATGGTCACATGGAATCTAGCATTAGCGCTCGATTTCACGCCTTATTTGATGTTTGGAGGCACAAATATAATCCTTTTCTCCTTGCAAGGATTGTGCAAAGGAAAGCAGGATTTAAGGGTTTATGCATTTTAACTCGAAGCTAAAACTTTAAAGAAATTTTGCTTTTTCCTCAGGTGTGGGAATTCTGCAGGTGTTTTTCTTTCCAAACCAACGATAGCGGTTTTTGCCTATCCAGTCGTAAATCCCGTCTCTAATAAACGGTGGCAAAATGATAAAACCGTAAAAAAGAGGCCAAAGACCTGGAAGTTTTTTGGCAATCCGAAGAGCTGCGGTACTTCTAAAAAAGATTTGATCTTCCTCAATCAAGACTAGGGAATCAAGGTATTCCGGTTTCACCTCAAATTTGGTGAGGAGGTTTTTTCCGGCTTCCTCCTGCAATGCTCC
>DATIAI010000231.1:0-2477 GCA_035458065.1 Algoriphagus sp.
CGAAGGGGAACGGATCAAAGCCATTGGCCAAGTCGGAAGCCTGGAAATCCCGGCAGGTGCAGAGGTCATTTCCACTGAGGGGATGAGTGTATTACCCGGACTTTGGGACATGCATGTTCACTTGATGCTCAATGGGCACAGCGATTATACTCATTGGGACAGCACCTATATCGATGTGTTTGAATCTGTGATTATGCCTTCTTCGGCTCACCAATTATTGATGGCGGGAGTGACCAGTGCCCGAGATTTGGGAGCTCCTTTGGAAGCAAGTATCAACGTGCGCGACAGAATCAACAAAGGAGAAATACCCGGTCCGACGATTTATTTGTCAGGCCCTTTTATTCAAAAGGCTCCTTATCCTAATACTGAAGCATTCCGCTGGGGTGTGAATGGGGCAGCCGATGCACGGGCAAAAGTCAAAAAACTCATTGATGCCGGAGTCGATGTAATCAAGTTGATCGATCAAGATCAGATGACCATGGAGGAGGCCCAGGCGGTTGTTGATGAAGCGCATAAATATGGAAAAATGGTCGTCGGCCACTCCCACCGGCCGGACGAAATCCGAATCGGACTTCAAATCGGTGTGGACAATTTTGAACATACGGGTTTGAGTTCAGCGCCCGAATATCCGGAAGATATCATGCTGATGTTGAAAGAGCGGGCAGCCAAAATGAACCTTGGGCCACTCTTTTGGACACCTACTGTGGAGGGACTCTATAATTATGAGTCAGTGAGAGACAATCCTGAAAAGTTGGATGATCCTTCCTGGCATTTGGATTTACCGGATTCCATCATTCGGGACATTCGAGCGTCTCTACGCTTTCCAGGAAGGATGTCTTATTTCCAATTGACTCCGGTTAGAAAGCCAACTTTAGATCGCAAGTTTGCCCAATTGAAAGAAAGTGGCGTGGTGATGCTGGTGGGGACGGACAGTGGGATTCCGATGAAATTTCACAGCCAAAGCACCTGGAACGAGCTCGATGTCTGGGTGAATCACTTTGGTATGGATCCCTTGCTGACGATCAAAGCTGCGACTTATTGGCCGGCGGTGGCGATGAAAGTGGATAAAGACTATGGCACAATCTCCGAAGGAAAATACGCAGATATTATCGCTGTACGCGGAGATGTACTTCGCTATATCAATCTATTGCAGAATGTGGATATGGTGATTAAGCATGGGAGGAAGGTGAAGTAGGCAGTCTCAGTTTGCAGTGATCGGTCGCGTTGAACAGTTTTTCGTAGGCAGAAAAAAGGGGTGAAATCCGATTGAGAATCACCCCTTAATTTAAAATTCAAACTGAAAGACATTGGGTCAAAAAGCCTTATTTGAATTGGTAAGCAAGTCCAATGGTATTTACCCTAAAGATTGCATTAGTTTCATGTGATAAGGTTAACTCCATCGGAACTTCCACTGGAATCTTATAGCCCAATCTGAATCCAAATACTTTTATAATTGATTTTGCATCCTCCCAATTCGTTAATTCTCCATCTGAGCTTCGAGATGTTGGTTGGACTCGATCAAATCCAAACCATCTGCCACGAAATTGAATTGAAAATTCTTGATTTTCAATTTGAAAGGGACGTTTTAGAGCGAACCCCCACCAAATTCCCTGTTTATACCATGCAGATTCGCAGAGGTTACAGCCCTGCATGCGATCAATACCTGCCGTGGCTAGGCCAGAAAGTCCAATTTTCTTAATGATAGGATGCTCATATTCTGCAAAGATTCCTATTGAATTATTGGTTGTTTCCCATACTTTATTTTGAACATTCGTGTAATTAGCTCCCAGGCTAAATCCCTTTCTTAAAAGGGACTCTTCTTGAGCTTTGACAGATATGGAAAAAAAGCAAAAAAGAAGAAGAAAGGCTGTTTTTGTGAATGTCATTTAAAATTGAAGGTGAGGTTAGTTGGAACTTAAGAATACTTTCAAAAAGACGCTTGATGATTCTAAAAAATCAGGCTTCAATACTTATGAAAATCTTAAGCCCAAATGTACCCCTCCCCTCCGCATCTTTCATATACCCTATATAGGGTATTTTTTAGGGGTTTTGAAAATTTTAAGGATTGATCCTGGTTTTTCCGGTTTGAGAAGCGCTTTGGATTCGGGATTCCGAATAGATCGAGTTGTCTCAAATTTTACGACAGTTCAAATTCTAACCCAAAAACCTCCTCATCTCTTCCACCACTGCATGCGGCTGCTCGGCATGAAGCCAATGGCCTGCATCTGCCACGAATTCCAATTCATAATTTGGGAAGTGGGCTTCCAAGTCAGGCAGGTCTTTTTGTTGAATGTAGTTGGAATTTGCCCCGCCAAGGAAAAGGGTAGGACCTTTAAAAACAGATCCTTCAGCCAAAGCTTCTCCGACGTTTTCGATGTTTTTGGTGATCACAGGAAGGTTGATTTTACATGCAAATCCCTCTGTGTTCCGTGTCAGACTTTTCAGTAAAAACTGCCTAACTCCGAGTTCGGGAATGT
>DATIAI010000232.1:0-4018 GCA_035458065.1 Algoriphagus sp.
TTGTCGGAGAATTCCCGACCTCGATGGTTCAAGTCTTCCGAACTGAATGGTTCAAGTCTTCAGACTTGGACCAAGAGTATTCAGTCTTCAGACTGCAATAAATATTTCAATCAAAATCTCCGCAATAAATTTCCCTCAAAGGTTCCAGACTTGGACCTAAATGGACTTAATGGTTCAAGTCTTCAGACTTGGACCAAGGGTATGTAGTCTTCAGACTGCAATAACTTATTCAATCAAAATAACCTCAATTAATTGCTCAGGTAACCCTGCATAATTGATTGCACTACTGTAAAGGTAATCCTCAGGTGAAAGTACAATTCCTGCCACAACCGGATTTTGATGGATGTAATTTAAACAACGGGTAATTTTCTCATTTGTATTCAATTCAATTGGGTGGCTGTGCTGTTGCCATACCTGAAAATGAGTGTTGTTTGTATTTGTATTTCCTGCTTTGGAAAAGTGCCAAAGCAAGAAATTTTTGCGGCTTTCCGTAGAAAGGATTTTAATTTCTTCAATAATTTTCACTGAAGTAAACTTTTTAATGTCTCTGATCAAATCTTCCAATTTTGAATCAGCATTATTTCCTAGAATCAAATGCACATGACTGGACATAATACAATAGGCACATAGCTCCAATCCCTTATTTTCCTGACAATATTTAAGGGAGTTCAGAAAAATATCCCGGTATGTTTGGCGGGTAAAAAGATCAATCCATTCCACAACCGTGAAAGTGACAAAGTATAATTTCTCTTGATCTCGGATCTTATATTTTCTACTCATAATCAAAAAGTTAAATTGAAAAAATTGACCTATAATTTAGTGGTTTTTCGGATTAATCGCAGTCTGAAGACTGCATTATGAAGGTCCAAGTCTAAAGACTTGAACCATTACCGTATTTCGCGAAGCCTATTTCCACTGTATTTCCTTTTCTTCCTTACTTTTACAAGATGTCGGTCAAAGAATATTTTAAGGAAAATCCTAAAATCATTTCATTTTTCTCCGGATTCGTTTTCCTTTTTCTTTACTGGCTTTTTGGCTTTGACGGAATTACATTTTCAGATGACATTTATTATTTGATTGCTGGAAAAAGTTTCTGGGAAGGCACAATGGAAGTCAATTCTTACCATTTTTCCACTCGCTGGGGTGCCTATGTGCCATCCGGATTGATGGGATTCCTTTTTGGTTTTGACCCCCATAGAATTTCCTTCATTTCATTGATCAGCTACGTCGGGACTTTGGCACTTCTCCTCCGGATTTTGCCAAAAAATTCAAATCCCATGGTCCTTGTGATTTGGTGTTCAACTCAGGTTTACTTTCTCCATTTCTTGACCAAGGTTTATCCTGATTCTCTGCTGGTTTTTTGGACAGTATTGGTGCCTTTTGCAGCAACTTATCGCAATTCAAAACCCTTCTGGGCAGCATTAGGAATCATTTTGGGTTTGTTTTTGGGCTTTCTTACCAAGGAAACCATAGTGTTTTTGGCACCATTTCCGATCATTTTATTTTTTTGGGATTGGAAAAAGGGAAGTGCTAATTTTAGCTTCTATGGGTGGTTAGTCGGATTGGGAGTTTCCTTAGGATCACTTTATTTGGGTTACTTCTGGATGAAATTTGGAAATCCACTTTACCGCTTTGATTCCATTCAGGAGGGACATTACATATCCGAATTCACGTATGCGGACAAAAGCATCTGGGTGATGATCCAACGTCTGACCATTCTCCCGATCATCACATTTGTCGAACGATCCTATTGGCTTTGGTTTGTATTTGCAGTTCCGGGATTGGTCAAAATCCGGAAAAACCCTCAAAGTCCAGGTATCGAATTTGGTCTGGCATTACTCAGCTTGCTGATCTGTTTTTGGTTTATGAGTACCAATTTTAAGTTCTACAATCCACTTTATCTCAATCCAAGGCATCTGATCATTTTGGTGCCGATTTTGGCTTTTTTGATCACTTTAGGATGGGAAGAATGGACAGAAAATCGAAAGCTAAAACGACTTATAACTGGCTTGATTTTATTGGGCGTAGCTATAAGTCTGGTTCAACAAGATTGGAAAATGGCTGGATTTCAAATTCTGGCTGTTGGAATTATACATTGGTCAAAAGACAAAAACCTGACTTGGGTGATTGGCATTTACCTCATTATACCAGCAATTGTTTCCATCTACTATCAGCGTGGTCTGAAGCAATACGAGCCGATGATTCAAACTTTAAGCAAGGAGTCTTTAAATACTGAAAACCAATCAATAATCCTCACTAATAACTTTCTGAATTTTAGCAAAGAAATCCTTTTACCCAATCATGAGGAACACCAAAAACTTCTTTTCCCCATCGAAAAACTCGATTCACTTCGATCCAAGCCGCCTCAGGAAATCAGGGTTTTACTCTATGATTATTACCGGCACGCTTATCCCAAAGAACAGGTAGATGTGGATGCCATGGAACTTTGGCTGGAAAAAAATTACACCTTGATTTCTGAGAAAAGGGAACAAAAAGTATCAGTCAGATTGTATCGGCTAAAATGATTTCAATCTTCCCTTTTCCAATCAGGCAGTAATTGTCAAGGTGGATCCCGAAAGCTTGGTCGTGTATTGTGTCAAAGGCGCAGTCGCAGGCCCATTTAAAACCCGACCCGAAGGATCAAATTCAGAACCATGACAGGTACAGGTAAAGCGGTTATTGCCAAAAATCCAGTTGGTCGAGCATCCCTCATGGGTACAAACAGATCTCAATGCAGTAAACGACCCATTTACATTTGCAACCAAGGTTTTTGCATTTTCAATCAAAAGCCAATTTCCGGAAGTATTCAGCCGGGTTTCAATTTTAAGATTTATAGTAATTGTATTTCCGGAGATGACTATCCCGCTTTGGGAGCCACCAGGGGGATTTGGATTCATTGGATCGGCATCCTCAGTGGAAGAGCAAGAGGTGAAAAAAGCTGTTCCAAATGCAGCCAAAACCACTGACACACCGGTCTGTTCGATAAACTTTCTTCGGGAATCAGTCAAACTTCCGGATTTTGTGGCAATTGATTTTTCCATAGCCAAAAGAGTATAGAGAGTTTGTAATCAATTACGAATATTCAATCCTCCTTGGATGGCAAATCACTCGAGAATTTTATAACTCAAAAATACTTTGGTTTTAGGATTTCACTGACCACAATGGCTTGCTTCAATGTTTTTGGATTTTTGAGCAACTCAGCATAGGGATTTACTTTTTTGGGATTCAGTGAATCGTAGTCAATTTTTAAAAGCGACTTAGAAGGAATACTGTGAGTGTCCTTGTACTCCTGATAGGGATTTTTCTTTGTCGCAGCAAATGCTCCCTCATAGTGTCTCGCTTCATCATCTACTTCTTCCTCAACCAATGGTTTTCTCGAAGCCAAAGTTTTGGATTGAGGAATATGAGAAGGAACAGGACTTGGCCGATACGGTTCAGGTTTGGGAGGCGCCGGCTTTTCGGCTGCAGGAGGATTTTGTGCCTGACGGATTTCCTTCAGCAAATCTTCAAAAGTCATCCCTTTTTGAGGGGGATTTGGCCGGGTTTCACTCTCTTCAGGCAATTCCTGTCCGCCTTTTTTCCTCGTCGCCTGATAGATGAAATAAGCTATAATGGCAATGATGTAAATGATATTTCCCAAATCCATGGGAGTAAGATAATTCAAAATTTCGAAGATTTTAAAATTGGAATGCAGGGAAGTTGGGAATTTTGGGCTTTGGAAGTTGGTAGGATGGGAATGTCAAATCCCTCTAGCCCCTTTGATTATCTGACTCGTCACGATCTATAATTCCGAATAAAGTGAGAGTTGCCTCAATCCAGAATCCAACTTCCGAATAACTCTGGAAGAAATCCCTAATAACAAAATTGGAAATCCCACATCCCAAATCCGAAATCGCAATTCCCCTACTTGGTACCTTGTACATGGTACTTGATACATTTATTTGCCATTTCCCTGCTTTGGACTTATTTTGTTCCCTTTACAAGGAGGAAAAAATTGCATGCTGCTCAGTAAACTGGA
>DATIAI010000233.1:0-4117 GCA_035458065.1 Algoriphagus sp.
CCTGACGGAATCATCGATCACATCTTTGTGAATGGGAAAATCAATGTCATCAGACATGGAATTTTGACAGACAACTATGGTAAAAAATATCCTTCTGATCACTTTCCGGTCTTAGCAGAAATTGAATTTTAACATCGAAAAGTTTAGAACTTTGGAAAAGTTTCTCTTAAAATCAAAAAGGCCAGCTCGAGAGCTGGCCTTTCTTGTTTATAACACGTCTGATTTTGAAAACCTGAAATGTCTATTTATTTATAAATTATTCTGCCAAAGCAGCGACGCCTGGAAGCACTTTCCCTTCCATGTGCTCAAGCAAAGCTCCTCCACCGGTGGACACATAGGATACCTGATCTGTGTAACCAAACTTGTTCACGGCTGCTGCGGAGTCACCTCCACCGATTAGAGAAAACGCTCCATTTCGGGTTGCTTCGGCTACATATTCAGCGATAGCTTTGGTTCCTTTGTCAAATGATTCCATTTCGAAAACGCCCATTGGACCATTCCAAAGGACAGTTTTTGATTCCAAAATTGTTTTTCCGAAAAGCTCACGTGTTTTTGGTCCGATGTCCAATCCCATCCAGTTGTCAGGAATTTCTCCGCTTGTTGCCACGCCTTGGTTGGCAGTATTGGAAAATGCATCTGCAATGACGGTATCCACAGGAAGGATCAGGTTGACGCCTTTTGCTTTAGCCTTTTCCATCAATTCCAGTACGAAATCCATCTTGTCAGCCTCCAAAAGTGAGGTGCCGATAGTTCCGCCCTGAGCTTTGGCAAAGGTATAAGACATACCGCCACCAATAATGAGATTGTCCACTACATCCAGCAGGCGCTCGATGATCAGGATTTTATCGGCGATTTTGGCACCGCCCATGATAGCCGTGTAAGGCCGCTCAGGGTTTCCCAAAACCTTATCCGCATTCGTCAATTCAGACTCCATGAGGTATCCTGCGACTTTATCTTTGAAAAATTCTGCGATTACCGCTGTGGAAGCATGGGCTCTGTGAGCTGTTCCAAAAGCATCGTTGACATAAACATCACCCAGTTTGGCCAGCTTACCGGCGAAGTCCTTGTCTCCTTTTTCTTCTTCTTTGTAAAATCGGAGATTTTCCAACAAAAGAACCTCTCCGGGCTTCAATGCAGCAGCTTTGCTTTCTGCCTCTGCTCCAATACAATCCGAGGCAAACTGCACCTTAGTACCCAAAGCGGCTTCAACCGCAGAAATGATATGCTTGAGGGAGTATTTGTCTTCCGGCCCGCCTTTTGGACGGCCCAAGTGTGACATCAGGATAGCGGAACCGCCATCTTTAAGGATCTTCTTGATCGTGGGAACCGCAGCCTGGATACGGGTATCGTCTGAAACAGAAAAATCTTCATTCAAAGGAACGTTGAAATCTACACGGATCAGTGCTTTTTTGCCTGCAAAACTCAGGCTATCGACATTTTTTACAGTTGAACTCATAGGATTGGTTTAATAGATATGGATTGGTCTTTTCTAAAAAGAGCCTGAATTTATCAAAGATTCCTGCAAATGTCGACCAAATGGCATGATCAATTTGCTAATTCGTTAAATCTTAGGATTGTAATCGTTTGTATGGATTGAAAAATTTCAAAATTGAAAAAATTGAAAATTCTTGATCAACAATGATTTAATATTTGAACTCTTGAGATCCAACTGCATACTTGGCAAAACTGGTCACTTCAACTTTGGCTTCGACTTCGTTACTCTCGTTACTCAGGTGCTCAGCCTGACAAACAAGAATTGATCACTTCGACTTTCTGCAAACTGCGACTAATTACTGCCAACTATTTCGCTGCTGCCCGCTTCAATCTGTCGTTGATTGCTCTTCCAAGCCCTTCCTCAGGCAATAGTTCCGCCAAAATCACCCCGGCATTTCCTTCATCCAACTTTCTCATTGCTGCAAAAAGATGCTTAGCTGCTTCATGTAGGTTTTTGTCCGAACTCAATGCAATTTGGTTTTCAGGCTTGATTTCAGGGTAAAATTCAGAAAAACTCAATACTGCGAAATCAAGATTTCTTTGAAGATTTTCCGCTATCAATTCTTTTAAATTCCCCAGAATAAAGGGTTTTCGCGGCGCGTAGTGACTTTCCAAAAGTCCCGGTGCCTGCGGATTGCTGGAGCTGTGATCTTTAATTTTTATTGGCCCGACAAGTCTTTCGATTTCCGAAACTTCCAATCCACCCAGTCGATAAATTACGATTTCGTCGCCTTCCATTCCCACTATCGTACTCTCAAGACCCACTTCACAGGATCCCCCATCAAGTATGTAGGGGATTTTCTCTCCCAACTGAGCTTCAACGTGCGAGGGACGGGTTGGACTGATGTATCCAAACGGATTTGCACTTGGAGCCGCCAAAGGAAAATCCAAAATCTCCAACAAGGCCAAAGTCAAAGGATGCTTTGGTACCCGAACTGCAACCCGGTCCAAGCCAGAAGTCACCAAATCTGGAACAATCGGCTTTTTTGGCAAAAGTAAAGTCAAAGGACCCGGCCAGAAATGCTCGGCCAGAACTTTAAGTTTTTCCGGAAAAAAAGTCACAAAATCCTTAACACGGTCAATTGAAAAAGTATGCAAAATCAGAGGGTCAAACCCGGGCCGGTTTTTGGTTTCAAAAATCAAGGCCACTGACTCTGAGTCCAGTGCATTTCCGGCCAATCCATAGACCGTTTCTGTGGGGATTCCCACGAGCTGACCTTGCTCCAAGAAGGATTTGGCCAATGCTATGTCCTTGCCGATTTGGGCCATTATTCGCAAAAATCTTTAATCCAGGTTTCTGCTTCTGCATATCCCAAAGAAAGCGCCATTTTCAAATCAGCACAGCCTTCATTCTTTTGTCCCAAAGCACTCATGCGAGTCACTCCAAGAAGATAATAGGCTTCAGCATTTTTCGGATCCAAGTTCACTGTATTAGTCAGAGACTCCATGCCATGGATAGGGTCGTTCATTCCCAATTCAGCTTTGGCTTTTCGGAATTGTGCTTCCGCCTGGTTAGGATTTGCCTGAAGGACGGTTTGAAAATCCAAAAGTGCATCTTCATATTCCTCCATGTTCAAAAGGGCAGTTCCCCGATTGAAGTAAATGTCCGTTTGGGATGCGTCCAAAGCACTTGCAATGTTAAAATCTGCGAGTGCTTCCTTGTAGTTTTCCAGCTCCATTTTGGCATTTCCCCGGTTAAACCACGCCTTGTAATTGGTCGAGTCCGCTTTGATGGCTGAGTTGAAAACCGGGATCGCTTCTTCGATTTTCCCCTGCTGAAAAAGGGCTACGCCTTTTGCATTTAGGGCTTGGGCGTTGGCTGGATTTTCCTCCAAAAGCTGATTAAACGTTTCCACGGCCTCCGGCCAAGCTTGAGAGTCCATTTTTTCCATTCCCGCCTTAAGCAATTCTTCCTCATTTGGACTGCATGAGAAAAGGCCTACGCATAGTAAACCCAAAATCCAGAGTTTTTTCATGTGTTTATTGTCAGATTTCTAAGGCCACATAGCCTGTCCCGATTTTTCATCGGGAGAATCTCGCATATTTGATAAATATGCTCCTATGTGACCTTTCCTGTGACACTTGATTTCACAGGGTAAATTTTCGGCAAAGATAGGGATTTTGCCGATCAGGACTTTGCTAACTTCAATCTGTATTCTTCCGGAACAGAAACCGGACGCATCGTTTTCATATCCACGGAGACCATGATGCATTTGCACTTCGAGAAAACACGGGATTTGCCATTGCTGTCAGTTCCGATTAAGTATTGCTCCAAGTCAAAGGAAGAATTGCCGATTCGGGTACATTTTACCAATGCTTCCACCTTGTCTTCCAAGTGAATCGGGCGGAGGTAGTCAATCTCAATTCTGCCGACGACAGTCCCGATAGTCATCACATTCCACCCGCATACTTCATTCAAAAAAACTGCTCTGGCATGCTCAAAATAGCTGAAATAAACCCCATTGTTGACATGCAGGTAGCCGTCAATATCAGAAAATCGGATCTGAACCGGGGTGGAAAAAGAAAATTGAGATTGAAGCTGGGTTGCGTCAAGCACTTCCATCAAAGGAGAATTTCTGATTTGCTGGTTTTTTCAAGCATTCTCAGAATGGAAGGATTGTAT
>DATIAI010000234.1:0-19342 GCA_035458065.1 Algoriphagus sp.
TGGAGGTGGACTGAATCTCCACACCTGCTGGATCAAGGTTGGACAGACTGAAAGCCGTGAGATTCCAGGAATTGGCTGTAGCTGAGCTTGCATCGACTTGCTCCCAAATCGGTGAACCGATGGTAATTCCCATGGCCACGACCACAAGGAAAAGAAATATGGTTTGAACGCGCTGAATCATTTTTCTCTGTTTTTTTGGCAAAGAAAAGATCAAATCCAATCATAACCAAGGATGGAAAAGTCTCCCGGAGGATTTGACGGGGAATTGTATCTTTGCAGCCGTATGACTGAGACCAAGCGGTATTTTCTGGAATTAAGCTACAAAGGCACCCCTTTTCATGGTTGGCAAATCCAAAAGAATTCATTTACCGTGCAGGAATGTCTCGAAAGTGCGCTTTCAACTTACCTCAGGCAGCCGATTACGGTGATGGGAAGCGGAAGGACAGACACCGGAGTTCATGCCAGCATGCAGGTTTGTCATTTTGATCTGGTGAATGCTGTTCCCGGAGAGAATTTTCTGAAAGGAATCAATTCAATCCTACCCAAAGAAATCGCTATCCATTCGATTCGTGAGGTGAAACCGGATGCACATGCACGCTTTGATGCCGTGCGCCGATCCTACGTTTATCGCATCATTTTCCGCAAAAATCCGTTTCTGGATCAGTTGGCTTGGCAATGTTTTTACCAACCTGACGTGAAAAAAATGAATTTGGCTGCAGAAGCATTGCTAAAGCATGAGGATTTTGAGTGTTTTAGTAAGGTTCATACCGACGTGCCACACTTCCGTTGCCAAATAATGTCAGCCCGTTGGGAACAAAAGGACGACCAATTGTTATTTCATATAACCGCAAACCGATTTTTGCGTGGTATGGTACGGACGATTGTTGGAACTTTGATGGAAGTGGGAACTGGACTGAGACAGGTTGAAGAAATGGATGAATTGATTCTTTCCCGAAACCGTGCCAAAGCCGGAAAAGCTGCTCCTGCCAAGGGACTATTCCTCAGTCAAATTGATTACCGCAAAGAAATTTACCTAGACTAACCTGCCTTGAGCTTAGAAAAAGAAAAAGAATCGTCCGGCGAAATCGTCGACATGAAGGTACTGAGGCAGCTTTACTCTTTTGTAAAGCCCTATCAGCCCCAGTTTTACTTCCTGGTATTTTTGACGATCGCTATGGCAGTGTTGGCTCCAACCCGACCCTATTATATCCAGATTGCAATTGATGAATACATCGCCTTGGGAGACACCGTTGGACTGATCCGAATTGTCTACATTCTGGTGGGACTGATGATTTTGCAGGCAATCGTTCAATGGGCTCACACGTATTATTCCGGCTGGATTGGGCAGGTTATCATTAAAGATATCCGAATCCGGTTGTACAAGCACCTTTTGAAACTTCGGTTGAAATTTTTTGACAACACCCCAATCGGCCGATTGGTGACTCGGAACGTATCAGATATTGAAACCCTCGCAGATGTATTCAGTGAAGGTCTGGCGGCAATCATCGGGGATTTGCTCCAGATCATTACAATCCTTGGGGTGATGTTTTACATTGACTGGAAACTGACTCTGGTGAGTTTATGTACGCTTCCGCTTTTGATTATTTCCACCTATGTATTCAAGGAAAAAATCAAAGTCACCTTCAATGATGTGAGAAACGCCGTCTCCAACCTGAATTCATTTCTTCAGGAACACATTACCGGAATGAACATCGTCCAGGTCTTTAACCGTGAAAAGCGGGAATTTGAAAAATTCAAAGAAATCAACAGAGAACACAGGTCTGCACATATTCGCTCGGTGCTGTATTATTCGGTTTATTTCCCGGTAGCAGAAATTATCCAGGCCATTGGAATTGGATTGGTAGTGTGGTACGGCGCAGTGGGAGTTTTAGGACTGGAGCTGCAAATCGGGGTCTTGATATCCTTCATCATGTACCTGCAGTTGTTTTTCAGACCGATCCGAATGATCGCTGACCGATACAATACGCTTCAAATGGGAGTCGTGAGTTCTTCTCGGATTTTCAAACTTCTGGCGAGTACGGAGCACATTGCAAATGAAGGAAGCTACAAGCCTGCAAAAATCCAGGGAAATCTCCGGTTGGAAAACGTCTGGTTCGCCTATACCAACGAAGATTATGTTCTGAAAAACATCAGCTTTGAAGTCAAAGCCGGACAAACCGTTGCTTTGGTTGGGGCCACTGGTGCGGGAAAATCTTCAATCATCAACCTGATATCCAGATTCTACGAAATCAACCAGGGCCAAATTTTCATCGATGGTACAGAAATCCGTGAATACGAATTGGGGACTTTGCGAAAACATATCGGAGTTGTACTTCAGGATGTCTTCCTTTTCTCCAACAGTATCCATCACAATATCACACTTGGAAATCCCTCCATTACAAAAGAGCAAGTGCTTGAAGCAGCTGAAAATGTCGGGGCCAGGAAATTTATCGAAAGACTTCCCGGAGGGTTTGATTATAATGTGATGGAGCGGGGATCCACACTTTCTGTAGGACAGAGGCAGCTGATTTCCTTTGTCCGAGCGATGGTTTACAATCCTGAAATCCTGATTTTGGATGAAGCAACCTCCTCCGTGGATTCCGAAACAGAAGAACTGATTCAGGAATCTACTGAAAAAATGATGAAGGGAAGAACCTCCATCGTGATCGCTCACCGGCTTTCCACCATCCAGAAAGCGGACAAGATTATTGTTCTTCACAAGGGAGAAATCGTAGAAACAGGAACCCATGAATCCCTGCTTGAGTTGGGAGGATACTATACCCAGCTTCATCAAATGCAGCTTAAAATGATGGCCATTTAAACCGAATTAAGTAAATACAAATCCAAACATGATTACAGTGAAATACCGAGTTTTATTGATTTTCATTCTTTTTCCTTTTCTGGGATTTGCACAGGAAAGAGGTGCAGGGATCAGATTGGGCGAACCAATATCCCTCACCTACAAGGACTTTATCGAGGATTATCTTTCCTACGAAATCATGATAGGAAGCGCCGGGGTGAACGGATCCGATTATTATAGAAAGGATTTTGAAAATAACCCTCCCTCCTCTAATGCATTTTATCAAGGTCATTCAGCTAAAAAAGGAGTTTCCTTAAACTTCAGAATGGCATTGAATGAAGATATAACAGATTTATTTGAGATCACACAAGGGTACCTTTTGGGCTATGGCGGTGTTGGTGTTCAGGTCAGGACTACCAATATTGATTATTCTTATTATCAAAACACCCCGAGCAACCCGAATGAATCGATTTTGAAGGAAGAAAGGACCAATTTCGATTTTGGCCCGGAGGCATTTGCAGGAGCTGAATATTATTTTGATGAAACACCCATCAGCATTTTCCTGGAAGTGGGAATATTTTTGGAACTGATTGACAGAATCAATGTCAAAGGCCAAGGCGGTATCGGAGTCAGATATCTTTTCTAATAAATAAATGTGGCATGTCTCTGGCGACACCTAGTAAAATGATCATCAATCCTGCGTGATTCTCCCGAAACAAGTTCGGGAAAGGCTATGTGGCCATGGAAAATCAGTTGTAAACACATGAAAAAAATCTGGATTGCTTTAGCTGTATTACTTACAGTCTTCATCCTTGGTTATTTTGCCTTTGACCGACTTGGGGGGAATAACCCCATTTTGATTGAACTAGTGGACAAAAACCCGCCGACTTTGGCCGGTAAAACTTATAAAGGGACACCTCAGGACAAAAAATTGGGAGAAACCTTTCAATACATCCAATCTCTTTTACCGCTGAATCCGGGAAAGAAAATCCATACGATTTACTATCAGGAACCTGCCGGAAAACTGGACACAATGGAGGTTTTTGTTGGCTTGGATTTACCTTTTGCCCCTGTGGATTTGGAATCCAGGGCATTTTCTGAAAGCAGCTATATTATGGCAACCATCAAAGCAAGTAGGTGGGTGATGCCAAGTCCGGATAATGTAAAGTCAAAAATTGAAGATTTTGCGAAGGAAAAAAACCTCACTCTGACCGGAGTTTTTATTGATAAAATCATCAGTGAAAATGAGGTGCAAGTCCTCGCTCCAATCAGATAAAAAACATTTAGCTTTTTTAACCAACCTTGGCATGAAACCTGCCGTGAAAGGTGAAACGCTAAATCGATTTTCATGAAAAAAATATTTTCAATTTTAACTCTGATAGGAATTGTTGCCTTTCAGGCATGTGAAGGACCTGAAGGTCCAATCGGACCACAGGGTCCACAAGGGGTAGAGGGTGAACCGGGAGTAAATATTGTTTCGGAAGTTTTTGAAGTAACGGTCGACTTTACCAGCGAAAACGAATTTGAAGCGGTATTTGAATTTGATCCGGTATTGGTGGAAAGCGACGTAGTACTTGCCTTTATCGAATGGGAAAGAGCAGGCCAAACCCCGATCTGGAGAGCCTTACCCCAAACTATTTTCTTTGAAGAAGGAGTATTGATGTACAACCATGACTTTACCAGTGCCGACTTTAGATTGTTTTTGGATGGTCCTTTAGACTACTCCCTATTAGGAACGGATTGGACACAAGATCAAACTTTCCGAATAGTGGTTGTCCCTGGAGATTTTACCAATAGCAGAATTGATTTTACCAACTATGAAGCAGTGACCGAAATGCTCGGAATAGAAGAATCCGATTTCAACAAAGTCCAGTTGAAGCGAAAAAAATAACAGAAAACCAACTTAAACCACAAGCGAAGCCCGGAAATCCGGGCTTTGTTTTTTTTATTCTTTGCCCAATTCTGCCAAAAATAATTTGGCGCTTATCTTTGCGCCATGCAACTCAAAAACGATCTGCTGCTCCGGGCAGCCAGAGGTGAAAATACAGAAAGAACTCCGGTGTGGCTCATGAGACAAGCTGGAAGAATTCTCCCGGAATATCGCGCAGTCAGAGAGTCCGTCAGCGGTTTTATAGAACTGGCACAAACTCCAGAACTTGCCTCCGAAGTCACCATCCAGCCGGTAGATATTTTGGGAGTGGATGCTGCGATCATTTTCTCCGACATTTTGGTGATCCCTGAAGCGATGGGCCTGCCTTATGAAATGGTAGAAAAGCGCGGACCGTGGTTCCCACAAACAGTCAGGAGTGAATCAGAATTGAAAAAGCTAAGAGTGGCAGATGGAGACAATGATCTCAGATATGTCATCGATGCGATCCACATCACCAAAAAAGCCCTCAACGGAAGAGTACCATTGATCGGGTTTGCAGGCGCACCTTGGACAATATTTGCCTACATGGTTGAGGGAAGCGGAAGCAAGACTTTCTCCAAATCTCGGGAAATGCTCTATCGAGACCCTGTCTTTTCTCACAAACTTCTCCAACTGATCACTGATTCCACGATCAACTACCTCAAGGCTCAAATCCGGGCTGGGGCTGATTTGGTTCAGATTTTCGACAGCTGGGCAGGAATCTTGGGACCTAAGCAATACCAAGAGTTTTCTCACAGTTACATTTCCCAAATCTGTGATGCTATAACTGAAGCACCAGTGACAGTTTTTGCGAAAGGGGCATTTTTTGCCAGAGAAGAAATGGGCCAGCTAAATTGCGAGACCATCGGACTGGACTGGAATATGGGAATCGAAGAATCCAGAAAACTGATCGGACCAAACAAAACCCTTCAGGGAAACCTCGATCCGGCTGCACTCTATGGAAATCCTGATCAGGTTCGTGCTGCTACAATCGAAATGATGGAGCAGTTCCGCGGATCCAGACATATTGCCAATCTCGGCCACGGAGTATATCCCGACATTGACCCCGAGATGGTCAAAGTGTTTATAGAAACGGTCAAGGAGTTTAAGTGATTAAAAAAACGACCAAGGTTTTTATCTTACTCTAAAGAGTAAAAAGCTGTTCGGATTAATTTCGAGCAGCTTTTTTGTTCCAATGCAGGGGATTTAGATTTCAAAATCTAATCGAATGCGGGATTCAATCCATAGGCATAATCAAATCTCCGACATTGATTTTTCCGGATTGAAGCGCAACCACGTTTTGGCCAAAATAAACCTTGTTGTTTATTGTCCTGTATGAAGCAAGCGTCTTCAAGGGTTCTTTTCCTTTTACACCTTTTTCCTGATCCACGGTTGTCATCACACAGCGCGCACAGGGTTTTACAATCTGAAATTCCAATTCCCCAATTTTGATTTTGCGCAGCGAATCTTCCAAGTAGGCGCTTCCTCCTGAGAATACAATATTAGGTCTGAACCTGTTCATGGGAACTGGATTTTCCAAACGGGAATTCAAGTCATTCAGGGATTCCTGACCGATCAGCAAATAAGGCATACCATCTGCAAAGCTGACAGATTCGGCATGGACGGCATACTTTGAACTGACTTTGCGGTGGGTGGATTCAGGCATCATCACGAGGCTAACCCTAAATCCTAAAATATCTGAAAACCAATGATCTATGTCTGGATCGACAATTTTGGCCACCACCTGATCATCCCAGATCGTTACCATCAGTTCTGGTCCGGCTGCACGTTCAAAAGGAATTTCAATGGAATTTTCTTTTTCCAACTTGTGAGAGACTATTAGTCCAAACTCACCCAATGCCACAGCCAACAAAGCCAATTTGGGATACTCACGTTGAGTCACAAAAACTCCTTCCTCATCTACCAACATCCAACGACGGTCGTATTGGAAGCCTTTCTCCTCCACCACAGCTTCCGAAAGCCTAATTCCACCAAGGGATTTTATGGGATAGATGAAAATATCCTGAACAATGAGTTTCTTTTCCATTGCCTAAAAATAAGCGAAATCGGGAAGGGCATTAGCCTAAAAAGAAGAATCTTCCATGACTCATGGCTCTGAGAAATTGCCAGATTGTTGGAAGCACTTCAAAATGCCGCGCAAGATGAATGACAGCCATTCCAAGGAGGATGACAAAAAACCATTTGGCACGGTCACGGTTGCGGGGAGAGGAAAAAAGTTGCATCACCTCTTAGATGCATATTGCTTGAAAAGGGTTGCAAAGCTTTCCCCTTTTTTCCAAAATCTGCCAAAATCGACAGCTATATTTTTCTAAAGAGTGACATTTCGATTTTTTCAGCCTAAAATTTCTGGCAGTTTGACTGACAAACTGGCATCAAAATGACGAATTTCTCTGGTGGCACATCCCTTGAAGAAGGGGGAATGTACAATTAATGCAACTATCTAAATCTATATAATCATGGGAAAAATTATAGGCATTGACTTGGGTACCACCAACTCCTGCGTAGCCGTAATGGAAGGTAACGAGCCTGTAGTCATCCAAAACAGCGAAGGAAGAAGAACCACTCCATCTATTGTGGCTTTTCTTGACAACGGAAACGGTGAGCGTAAAGTAGGTGACCCGGCTAAGCGCCAGGCCATCACCAACCCAGCCAACACTATTTCCTCAGTAAAAAGATTCATGGGCAAGAAATTTTCCGAAGTTTCTGAGGAGAAAAAACATGCTTCATACAAAGTCGAGCAAGGACCAAATGATACCGTAGTCGTTAAAATCGGTGACAGATCCTATACTCCACAGGAGCTTTCAGCTATGATTCTTCAGAAAATGAAGAGCACCGCTGAAGACTTTTTGGGACAAACTGTAACTGAAGCGGTCATTACGGTACCTGCCTATTTCAATGATGCAGAGCGTCAGGCGACCAAAGAAGCCGGACAAATTGCAGGTCTTGATGTGAAGCGTATCATCAACGAACCAACGGCAGCAGCTTTGGCTTACGGGATGGACAAGAAGCATCAGGACATGAAAATTGCCGTGTATGATCTTGGAGGCGGTACTTTCGATATTTCAATCCTTGAATTGGGTGACGGAGTATTCGAAGTAAAATCCACCAATGGTGACGTGCACTTGGGTGGTGATGACTTTGACCAAGTAATCATCGACTGGCTGGCTACTGAATTTCAAACTGAAGAGCAAATCGACCTGAGAAAAGACCCTATGGCACTTCAGCGCCTTAAAGAGGCAGCTGAAAAAGCTAAAATCGAGCTTTCCAGTTCTGCATCTACCGAAATCAACCTGCCTTACATCACAGCCACTCAGACTGGACCGAAGCATTTGGTAAGACAGTTGAGCAGATCAAAGTTTGAGCAACTTTCAGAAAAGCTGGTAAGAAGATCTATGGATCCTTGTATCAAGGCTTTGAAAGACGCAGGCATGACTGCCGCAGATATCGATGAGGTAATCTTGGTAGGTGGATCTACCCGAATTCCAAAAATTCAGGAAGAAGTTGAAAAATTCTTCGGTAAAAAACCTTCTAAAGGAGTTAACCCTGACGAAGTAGTAGCGATTGGCGCTGCAATCCAAGGTGGTGTATTGACCGGTGAGGTGAAAGACGTTCTTCTTTTGGACGTGACTCCACTTTCTTTGGGTATCGAAACCATGGGTGGTGTATTCACTAAACTGATCGAATCCAATACCACGATCCCTACCAAAAAATCTGAGGTATTTTCCACCGCGGTTGACAACCAGCCAGCTGTTGATATTCATGTCCTTCAGGGTGAAAGACCATTGGCAAAAGACAACAGATCAATTGGTCGATTCCAACTGACAGACATTCCGCCAGCTCAAAGAGGTACTCCTCAGATCGAAGTGACTTTCGATATCGATGCTAACGGAATCCTGAATGTGTCTGCCAAAGACAAAGGAACAGGCAAGGAACAGAAGATCAAGATCGAAGCTTCTTCCGGACTTTCTCAGGATGACATCGAAAGAATGAAGCGTGAGGCGGAAGTCAACGCTGCTTCTGACAAGGCTGAAAAAGAAAAAATCGAAAAGCTCAACCAAGCTGACAGCTTAATCTTCCAAACTGACAAACAGTTGAAGGAGTATGGTGACAAGCTTTCCGATGCCAACAAAGCAAACATCAACTCAGCTTTGGAAACATTGAAATCTGCCCATGGAGCTAAAAATCTTGAGGGTGTAGATGCTGCGATGGCCAATCTGAACAAGGCTTGGGAAGCTGCTTCTCAGGAAATGTACAATTCCACTCAGGATGCCGGAGCGCAGCCGGGACCTGATGCAGGTACTGGAGCTACCAATGCAAATGATGGCGTTTCCGACGTAGATTATGAAGAAGTAAGCGAAGACAAAAAATAACGCAAGCTGAATCAAATAAAACGGCATCTGTTTTAATGCAGGTGCCGTTCTTTTATTGGAGCCAAGAATCAAGATTTTAGAATCATGACTCTTGGCTCTTAATGCTTGGTACAAATCAAAAATGACATGCAACTTACAGCAGAAAATAAATTGAAGAAATTGATCGTGGTGGGTGACCGAGTGCTGATCCGATTGAAAAAACCCAATGAGAAAACCGGATCAGGACTTTACCTGCCTCCCGGGGTTCAGGAAAAGGAAAAGGTACAGCAAGGATACATTATCAAAGCCGGGCCAGGATATCCGATTCCAATGGCTGTAGAAGACAGCGAGCCTTGGATGGACCAGGAGGAAAAAGTCAAATATGTGCCCCTTCAGGCAAAAGAAGGTGACTTGGCAATCTTCCTGCTTTCAGGAGCTCATGAAGTGATCTATGAAGGAGAAAAATATTTTATTGTATCGCAGGCGGCAATTCTCATGCTTGAAAGAGAAACTGAACTATAAAAACAAAGCCCGGCTACCCGGGCTTTGTTTGTTTTAGTGAATCCAACTTTTCTTGGGTCTCATGGATTTTGGTTCCTCGTAGACTGCTTTAGAATCTACTTTTGCAGGTTCTTTATCCCATGGATTTCTATTTTTAGCCTGAAGCCCCTTCGGATTGTTGATTTCGTCCCGGAAGCCCACCTTCATTTTTTTGGAAGGTTCGCTCATCCATACTTCCGTATTCTTAGCTACAGGGCCTTGTAAAACATTTGGGCTTGATTCGTGAACCAATGTGATCCTTGGCCCCTGAACCTTTCCAACTTGGGCGTTTTTAAATTTTGGACCAGTCATTATTTCCTGAGAAAATGCCAAGGTCGTTATCGCAAACGCAGAAATAAACAGGGTCAACTTTTTCATGTCTGTACATTTGGGTTAGTGCAAAAGTATACAGAAAAAGAAAGTGTTTTGTTTCAACTATCAGTAAATCATATACTTTTTTTGACATTTGCTAAAATTTTATTCTTAAACGATTGAATTCACCATATAAAAACAGGATAAAATACTGACTTCAAATTTTGAAAAATTCAAATTTTTGGTCTAACCTGATTAAAAAAATAACCCAACATTTCTCATTTTATACTTAAAATAAAAAAACCGAGGCGAAATTCGCCCCGGCTTTAATTAACAATAGACCCTGTTTAAATTTTCAATTTAGAAGGCAAATACGGCTGCCAATAGGAAAGAAGACAAGCTTTTGCTTGGGTTCAAATCATTGTTAAGAAAAAAATCATTATTCATGTTATCCACTCTGACCTCAGGAATAAGGGTCAGATTGTTACCGATTTTTGCATTTGCAGATAGTGTTAGAGCAAATACGTTTCCGTCACCGGCAGCATCCGTTCCAACAACACCATCAAGACCTCCATTGAATACACTGAAATATTCCCCTCTCAGACCCAATCCAAAATTTTCGGAAGGTCTTGCCTGAAGATATCCTGCGAAACCATAAAATCCAGCTCCCTCACCATCTGTATCCTGAATATCAGAACCGGTGTAGATTTCACCTGAGGAAGTAGTATTGTAAGTGGTATTGACACCCAAGTACCAGAAGTCAGAAAGCGTAAATCCAGTTGTCAAATCGATCTGAAAGGTTTTACCCATTGAGGTTTGATCGGGAATTAAGCCCCCGTTATCTGTCAAAGTGCCGTCCTGATCACCATATACAACGTTCAGGTATGTATTGCCAGCGTCCGTAGAATAACCCAATTGACCTCCAAAAGTATAGGTGCCATTCAAGTTGAATTCAGTCATGTCTGTTGGGTTCATCACAGCAGCCAAGAAAGAAAACTTGTCAGAAAGCTGGACATTTGCTTTCAGGCCTGTATGTGAAAAAGGACCATAAGAGAACATGTAGGAAGTTGAATAGTTGAAGTTGGCAGTTGGAGAGATCACTTCGTATCCAAGAAAGGTATTGAAATTACCCATTGTCAAGGTGACTTTGTCAGATACATTCCAGTACACATACAGTTGATTGACAATCTGCGAGCTACCTGCCATTCCTCCGGAATAAAGCGGTGAACCAAAAACAGCATCTTCACCTCTTGGGCCGAAAACCAAATCAGCTACGGCTCCGACTTTTTTGCCTTCATAAGTGGCAATAATATTGGCCATACCAAGTGCGAATCCTGGCAAATTCCCAAATGATGAAGCAGGAGCTTGGAAGTTTTCGCCTTTGTTGGGGGCATTCAAATTTGCTCGAAAGTATGCGTCAACTGAGCCCGAAAGTGTCAAAGAACCTGTTTCTTCTTCAGTAGCTTCTTCTTGTGCAATTGCAACCTGATAAGTGGACAATGCCACGCATAGTATTAGTAGGAATAAGTTTTTCATTTTAATTTTGGATGTTGGTGAATGATAGAGTTGACCAATAAGAGCCCCGGTCCGGTCGAAAGAGAGTCGCGTTTTTTTCTCCGGACGGGGTTCTTTCTTTTTTAAATTGATTATTTGTCGAACACAATAGTGTATCCACGCATTCCGTGCTCGTGTGAATCCAGCCCCGAAATCTCATGCTCTTCAGACACTCTGATACCCATTGTTATTTTCAGGATATAGAAAATCACAAAAGCTGATGCGAATGCTGTAGCGCCACATATAGCTACCCCCGTCAATTGAGTAAGGAAGGTATGGTCTGGATTTGTAGAGAAAATTCCAACTGCCAAAGTACCCCAAACTCCACAGGTCAGATGGACAGAAACTGCTCCTACTACGTCATCCAATTTCAGTTTATCAAGCAAGATTGAGGAAAGAACCACCAAAATTCCCGCGATTAATCCAATCAGAATTGCTGAACCAGGTGTAATCACGTCGGCACCGGCAGTAACTCCTACCAATCCGGCAAGAATTCCGTTTAGAACCATACCCAAATCAAGACGCTTGAAAGCAAAATAAGAAGTGAACAATCCGCCGATTGCGCCGGCACAAGCACCCAAACAAGTGGTCACCAAAACAAGAGAAACCAAGGCAGGATTTGCAGAAAGAACAGATCCTCCGTTGAATCCAAACCAACCTAACCAAAGCAAAAATGCTCCGATCACAGCCAATGGCACGCTTACAGCCGGCTTGGCGACAGTTTGACCATTCACATATTTCCCGATTCTTGGGCCAACAAGTATAACTCCGGCCAAAGCTCCCCAGCCTCCTACAGAGTGCACCAAGGTGCTTCCTGCAAAATCATAGAATCCCATGGCCTTCAAGGCTCCTCCACCCCACTGCCAGCTACCAACCAACGGATAGACAATTCCAACGAATATCAAGGTGAAAATCAAATAAGCGGAAAGTTTTACACGCTCAGCAATAGCCCCAGATACTATGGTAGCTGCTGTGGCTGCAAACATCGCCTGAAACAAGAAGTCAGTCCAATAAGTATATCCGCCAGCAGCATATCCAGCAGTGACATCAGCGCTTGCTGGTGAGAACCAGAATAAATTCCAGCCTGAAGAATTAAAACTTAACCATCCAGGAGTCTCGAACCCAGGGTACATTAAGTAAAATCCAACTGCAGCATAGGATAAAATCCCAATCACGGGAGTTACCGTGTTTTTAAACAGAATGTTAACTGTGTTTTTTGCCTGACCAAATCCAGTCTCAACTGTGGCAAATCCAAGGTGCATGATAAACACGAGCGCGGTACACAACATCATCCAGACGTTGTTGGTCGTGAACAGATTTTCGGCCAATGCGGTGGAAACCTCCAAAGGCACAGCCAAGTCATTGGCTAACAGGGTAGAGAAATACTTCATAGGTTTTAGGATAAATTTTGAACGTTTTCAGAATTTAAAATAGGTTTGAAAGCCAAAGCTTCATTCGAATGTAATTATAAAAAAAGCATAAAAACAAACTGCATTTTCAATTTATGTCAAACTATTGAAGTTTTATCGATGTTTTTGGACCCATTTTTTACATTTTTTTCATTTTTTATTCAAAACAGTCATATTTCACGAACCATGTGTATCAAAAAATAAAATTCGGTGAATCTTCAGGAAATTTTTTGAAAACGATTACGGAAGCCCTCAAACGAATAAAAAAAATTATATTTCTTACTTTTTAAATTTTAAATTTTGTTTTTTATGTTTTTTTGGAATTTTCATTCAAATAGTAAATATTATGAAAAACATAATTTTTCAAAAATTTGAATTTTTTTTAACCGAAATAAAAAAATATCACATTTTCAGAAGCAAACTGACCTCAAAATCAAATCAGAAAAATAAAAAAAGCCCGAATTTTTCGGGCTCTCAATCAAAATCAAAGGAGGAGATTACCTTTTGAGTAAAGCAAACTCTTTTGCGAAGTAAGACAGGATGATTTTTGCCCCCGATCTCTTAATTGAAAGCAAAATTTCAAGCATGGCCCGGTCCGAATCCAACCAACCTTGGGCAGCAGCAGCTTTAACCATGCTATATTCACCCGAAACATTATATGCCGCAATTGGTAAGGGAAAATTCTCACTGAGAAGCTTAATAATGTCCAGATAGCTCAATGCGGGCTTCACCATCAGAAAATCCGCTCCTTCTTCAAAATCAAGTTCTGCTTCGATTAAGGCTTCCTGAGAGTTTGCAGGATTCATTTGGTAGGTTTTCTTGTCCCCAAACTTGGGAGCAGAATCTAACGCATCCCTGAACGGACCATAGAATGCACTGGCATACTTAGCTGTGTATGACATAATAGAAGTGTCCGTGTAACCATTTTCATCTAGAAGGTTCCGAATAAATCCTACCCGGCCATCCATCATGTCGGAAGGGCCCAAAATATCCACGCCTGCATCTGCCTGAGCTAAGGACATTAGGCCAAGTATTTCCAAAGTCTCATCATTTAAGACTTTGCCGTTTTTAACCAATCCATCGTGCCCGTCGCTGCTGTATGGATCCATTGCCACATCGGACATCAAACAAACCTCAGGGAATTGCTTTTTGATTTCGCGAAGCGCCTTCAGGTAAAATGTCTCTGGATTGTAACTCTCTGTTGCAGTTGGGTTTTTTAGAGATTCTGGGTAGGCCGGGAACACATCGAAAGCCGTAATTCCAAGTTTCAGGCAGTCCTCAATCTCATTGAGAAGCAAATCCTGAGAAAATCGAAAAATCCCAGGCATTGACTTTACCTCATTTTTCTTATTTGCTCCATCAATCAGGAACAGCGGAAAAATCAGATCTTTGACAGATAGGCAAGTTTCCTCTACCAGATTTCTTACTGATTCCGATTTTCGATTCCGCCGGGGTCTTCTATGCATCATTGTTAATATAATAAGGAGTAACAAAGTTAATCCAGGGATTTTAACCTTTGTTCATAAAACAAAAAAAGCATCCCCGAATACCGGAAATGCTCTGGAAAATCGAAGATCCAAAGGATCAAAAATTTACCTGGGCTTGAATCCTCAGCAGACTTCCCTTTTCTCTGTTAAAGGGATCTAAGGAATTTTGGGCAGAACGATCCGAAATGGTATACATGGTCACCAACTCAAATGCCTTATTCAATTGCCATTCCACACCAATCTCAAGTTCATTCACCCGATGCTTAGTAGCATCAAGTTCGAATTTTTTACCCCCGGAATAATAATGGTATCTGGTAAATGGAATAATTGCCCCTTTGGTTGTTTTTTTCATGTATGTAGCTAAAACATACCCTCCCTTTATTGGAGACTCTTCCACATCATTGGTTTCCGGATTATACTGAGGACCTTTACCCCAGTTGAATTCAGCCTGAAGTCCAAATGGCTGTGGATAGATTACAAAGGTTGGCCCAAATCGAAATTCAGGAAACTCGATTTGGTCAAAATCGGTAAGCGGATTTCTATCAATCACAAATTTTCCTGCATATCCCTGAAAAGACGCCTCAATAAACTGACCAGAGGACAACTTCATCGGGTATGTAAACCTTGAAACCACATGAAGATTTTTGTTCCTTTCAGGAAGATTTGCAGTTTGCCCATTATAAAGTCCTAAGCCAAACATCCCGTAATCTCCCGAACCCTTTAATCCTGAAGAAACAAGATAACTAAACCGCTCACGGATCTCTGTCGGAGCATAATAAAGGAAAACACCCAGGTCACGTTCGTTGAGCACAGCAGAATTTAAACCATCATTTCGATCCAAAGGAATCCGATTTTGACTGGATTGAAGATTTTCAAATCCAAAAGGAACTTTGGATTGCCCAATCCTGAGTCTGAATTCATTCTTGGCATCCAAGCCCAAATCAAAATATGCATCTCTTATCTGGGCAAAATTCTGGCCTCCCGAGGCAAAATCAGGCTGGATATACATATAAATCCTCTCATTGATTTGACCGGAGAATATCATTCGGAGTCTTCTTAAGAAAAAGCCTCCGTTTCCCCATGATTTATCACATTGAGAGCAGCCAAGATCAGGATTGGTCTCTATCAGACCATTATATCTCAGTTGGGCATAACCTCTTATTTGGATTCGGTTATACCATTCCTTCTGAGCAGAAGGCTCAGGGATTTTGGTTAGCAGCGAATCTCTTTCTGCGCTCCTTGCAAAAGCACTGAATGAGAAAATTGTCAAAATGACAATTGCTGCAGCGAAGCGGATTCGCATACAGGAAGATTTTAGATTAATAATTGTACAGCGGTGCAAAAGTCACAACTGAACATTTACTTACCATGAATTCAAGGTTATGAATTTATTACAAAAACTAAAATCTACTCAGATCAATATTTCCAAATTTTCGGGAAAAGTATATTCAAGCCAAGGACGGAGAATATTTTATGTTAAGCTAATGTTAAGCCCTGAATTCAATGTTAAAAAATCTTGAAATTAATGTTAAGCAGTTTTTGAACGCTGAATAATAGAAAGCACCTTCTCAACTTTCAGGTCGGTGTAATCGCTAATGTAAAAATCGCAAATCGGTAGTTCAGCAATCGAATGAGAGGATAATACACCTACTACTTTCATTCCGGCATTTTTGGCAGCCGAGACTCCTGAAAAAGAGTCTTCAAAAACCACACATCTATCTGGATCAACGGAGAGATTTTGAGCCGTCTTCAGGTAAACCTCTGGATCGGGTTTATGATTGCTCACATGCTCGCTGGCTAATGCAGATTCCAAATGGGGAAAAAGATCCAATTTTCCGGCTATCAGTTCCAAGTTGGCAAATGGTGCTGAAGTAGCTACTCCAGTTTTAATCCCGCTTGCCCTCAATTCATGAAAAAACTCTAAAAATCCCGGAATCGGATCAACGTGGTTATAATAAATTTCCCGAAAAAGACTTTCCTTTTCATCCTCTAACTCCAGGAGCTCCTGACCTTCAATTTTTCTCCCAAGAAAGTGACTTAAAATATAACCGTTGTTTTTCCCATACATATGCAGCATAAATTCCTCCTCAGTTGGAAATAGATTTCGTTTTTCGAAGAAAATTTTAAATGCCTGAGAATGAAAGGGATTGGTATGGCAGATAACACCATCCATATCGAAAATAACTGCTTGTAGCATTGTAACTCTGGTAAATAATTAAGGCAACTGAAAAGACAAACCAAAATAGGGCCTCAAAAGTGCAGATGCTTCACTTATTTATTAAAGGCATTTATCACTTTCTCAATAATATCACAGCAATCGTGAAGCTGTTCTTCAGTCATCACCAAAGGTGGCGCAAACCTGATGATATTTCCATGTGTGGGTTTGGCCAAGAGTCCGCTTTCTGCAAGTTTTAGGCATATATCCCAAGCAGTGGTGCTGTCAGGACTATCATTGATTACAACTGCATTGAGCAAGCCCTTACCTCTTACCAGTTTGGCAATAGGGTTTTTATCGACCATTTTTTGCATCCGGTCTCGAAAGATTTTACCGAGTTTCCTGGCGTTTTGGGCCAATTTTTCGTCCCTGACTACTTCAAGTGCTGTCATTGCGACTTTTGCGCCGAGTGGATTTCCTCCGAAGGTTGAGCCATGTTGCCCGGGCTTGATGACCTCCATGATATGTTTGTCTGCCAACACCGCAGATACAGGATAAAATCCGCCGGAAAGGGCTTTTCCCAAAATCAATATATCCGGCTTGGTGTAGGATTCCCTCCTTTCACAATGCCCTTCACAAGTACAATTTCCGCAAACTGCCAAGAGTGAACCTGTTCTGGCAATTCCTGTCTGGATTTCGTCAGCGATAAAAAGAACGTTTTCAGCAGCACATGCCTCTTTAGCTTTTCTCAAATAATCTTCAGCAGGGACAAAAACTCCAGCTTCACCCTGAATTGGCTCTACCAGAAAAGCAACCACACCGCTCACTTTCAAAGCTTCTTGCAGCGCGGACACATTATTATATGGAATCCGGATAAAACCATCTGTAAAAGGACCAAAGCTTTTTCTGGCATTTTCATCATTTGAAAAAGAAATGATTGTGGTCGTCCTACCATGAAAATTATTTTCAACAACAATAATTTTTGCTTGGTTTTCGGCAACCCCCTTTCGCTCATAGCCCCATTTTCTGGCTAATTTCAATGCCGTTTCCACACCCTCTGCCCCGGTATTCATCGGCAAAACCATATCGAAGCCAAAATATTCGGTTATGTACTTTTCAAATGGACCTAGTACGTCGTTGTAAAAAGCGCGAGAAGTCAATGTCAAAGTCCCTACCTGCTCGATCATTGCTTCTTTTATCCTTGGATGGCAATGCCCCTGGTTGACCGCAGAATATGCCGACAGGAAGTCATAGTATCTTTTACCTTCCACATCCCATAAAAAAACACCTTCCCCCCTAGCCAAAACTACCGGCAATGGATGATAATTGTGAGCTCCGTATTTTTCTTCAAGATCGATTGCCTGCTTACTGGAAGTGATGGTATTCATGATTTGGTTATTTTTACGCGGTTTTCTGAACAGTCTAAACTCAAATATAGTAATTGCCACTTGGCCAAGCCATGAAACAAGAAAAGAAGCCTTTACCGATATTGACCGAGGAGGATTACTATATCAATGATCAGGGACTAATGGTTTTCACTGCAAAATACCATCTCAAAAGGGGTTTTTGCTGCGGAAATGGATGCAAACATTGCCCCTTTCCAAAAGGCTGAGGAAATGGTGGAATATTTTTAAAACCCTTTGTTGTTAATTCCCAAAAAGTTCCGATATTTGCAGACTCATTACAGAAACGCATTCATTTTACGATACGAAATCATGGCAAAAGTTTGTGACATAACCGGAAAAAGACCTCGAGTAGGTAACAACGTGTCCCATGCAAACAACAAAACCAAGCGTAGATTTTACCCAAATCTTCACAAGAAGAGCTTCTACGTTCCAGAGGAAGACGCATGGATCACTTTGAAAGTGTGCTCAAAGGCACTGAAGACCATTAACAAAAACGGGATTACGGCAGTTTTGAAAAAAGCGCAGGACTCCGGAATGATTGTCATCAAATAATCAAAGTCACAGTCCCCTAAATCAACACCGAGATGGCTAAGAAAGGAAATAGAGTACAAGTGATTATGGAATGCACCGAGCACAAAAACTCAGGCATGCCAGGTACTTCAAGATATATCACTACCAAAAACAGAAAAAACACTACTGAAAGATTGGAGTTGAAAAAATTCAACCCTATCCTGAAGAAAGTAACTGTTCATAAAGAAATCAAGTAATCTAGCTCGGGAATGATCCCGCTTAAACGACAAAGAAATGGCTAAGAAAGTAGTAGCAACCCTGAAAAAAGAAGGTGGCGTGTCTTACGCCAAAGTAATCCGTGCCGTAAAGTCTGAAAAGACCGGTGCTTACACCTTCAGAGAAGAAATGGTTCCTTCCAACGCGGTACAGGAAACCTTGAAAAAATAATTTGCCAAGCGCATCGTAATGCACTTTGAGTCCCTCTGGTCAAAAATCAGCAGGGACTTTTTCATTATATTCCACTTTTAAAACAGAGCAACATGGGAATCTTTGGATTTTTCTCAAAAGAAAAAAAAGAAAGTCTTGATCAGGGACTTCAGAAAACCAGCGAATCCATTTTCTCCAAATTAAGCAAAGCTGTAATTGGAAAATCTCAAGTTGATGAGGAGGTACTCGATCAATTGGAGGAAATTCTCATCACATCCGATGTTGGAGTAGATACAACCATCAAAGTAATCCGGCGAATCGAAGAACGTGTCGCCCGAGATAAATATCTCAATTCCTCTGAATTGGATGTAATTCTGAGAGAAGAAATCGCTTCTCTTTTAGAGGAAAACAATACCCAAGATCTTCTGGATTTTGATATCCCTGCCGATCAAAAACCCTATGTG
>DATIAI010000235.1:0-4218 GCA_035458065.1 Algoriphagus sp.
TAGACTTTTCCATCTTGACAATTTTGGGATATTTCATCCTCTCCTCATCAGTGGGGTCTTTGCTTACAATATGAAAACCTTGGGCTTTAATATGGGTTTCAATCAAACCAAATAGACGGTTTGGGTCTGATTCGGGCACTAACCTCATGTCCAATTCTGCTATTGCTGTTGCGGGAATAATGGTCGTAGCCTGAGCTCCGGTATATCCGGAATTCAAGCCCCGGATATTCAACGAAGGGTAATTGATGCTTTCCTGATACGTCAGGCCCACTTTGTCCGTTCGCCCGATTCCCAAACGCTTTTGAACCGCAGGTTCATCATCCGGGACTTTAGAGAAAATCTCCCGCTCTGCATCCGTAAAATTGATTCCATCATAAAATCCGGGAATGACTACCCGACCCTCAGAATCTTTCATGGAAGCCAAAAGCTGAGCTAAAAGCAGCGCTGGATTTGGGGAATAATTCCCATAGTGACCGCTGTGTTGGGGTACTTTTGGTCCATAGGTCGTGAGAGTCATGTCTGAGATCCCCCTAGCACCATAACTGAGCGTCGGTTCATTGCTGGTATGTCGTGGACCATCCATGATGAGCATCAGATCAGCTTTTAGTTTCTCCTTGTGTTGAATGACAGCTGCCGGAAGTCGGGGCGAACCCTGCTCTTCCTCAAAGTCCAAAATGATTTTCACATTGAAATCAGGAGCCTTTCCAGCATCAGTCAGGGCATCCCAAGCTGTGATAAACATCGCCAAAGGGCCTTTGTCATCTGAGCTTGAACGCGCAAAAATTCTCCATTCGGGGTTGTATTCTGAATTAAGTCTTTCCAAAGGAAGGACTTCCCAAGCCCCGGAAGAACTCAGGGTTTTCAGGACTGGGACATAAGCATCAGGCTGATCCCATTTGCTGATATCCACTGCCTGTCCGTCGACATGGAAGTAAAAAAGTGCTGTTTTTTTGGCATTGGGTTGGGTTTTCTCCACCAAAAGCAAAGGAATTCCACCTGTTTCCAAGCGTTCTTTGGTCCAACCTCTAGCTGCAAAAACTTCCTCGCACCATTTGATATTGACTTCGATGTCTTCGGGGTTGACCGCGTCATTGGGCATGGAGACAATTTCGGTTAGCAGTCCCAGAGCGGGTTGCCACTGTTTTTCGGTCATGTCTTCTAATTGAGCGCGATTAGGAGTTTGAGCTTGAACCCCAAATGAGAGGGTAAGGCAAAATGCAAAAATGAGGTTTCTCATTGAGGGATGGTTGGTGGAAAAGTAAACAGTAATCAGGATCTTCAATTTTGTGCAACTTCAGAAGTTTTTATCCCTTTTCAACTCAAAATCAAAAGGACAAGCATTTAATTTCTGAAAATCTAATTCTGGTCATCGGTACTTGTCATTCAGCCCAATTCCTTCCAAAATCATGGGAATGATCTTTTCCAACCGGGCGATTTGGGTTGCCTCGCGTTTTGCCGATTCGAGGTATTCTACGAATTCCTTTTTCTTAAATGGCGACAGTGCTTCAAAGGCCTCATTCAATTCCTCGTCTTCATCCAACTTTTGCTGAAAGAACTCAGGGATGACTAGTTCTCCGGATTTTTCAGGCTTCCAAACTTTGCCCAATTCTTCGTTTCTGATCGCTTCCCGGATATACTCCAGGATTTTATCCTCTTCAATTTCTCCGGAATCCTGAAACCTCCAATGCCTAAGGGCTTTGGTTACCCCTTCCTGAGCATTGACGAGTTTCTGATAAGGGTCTGACAAGAATACCCCGTTGTAAAACCAAAGACTGAAGTAGTTTTTGAATCCCAGAGCACTGACCACGTTTTTACCCTTGTAAGTATACACTTTTGTGCCCCATTTGATGGCAGATTCCAATCCTGCTTTCTCAATAATGGATCTAAGGCTTTGGATTTCTTCCTGCCACAGTTCTTCTCTGTTCATGGGTTTTGAGGATTTAAGTTTCGCAAAATTGGGTTTTTAGCCGAATGCGATTTGGGAAAAGTAAGAAATTCAGGGCAGGAGTTCAATTCTTAGTCAAAGGCAATTGAAAGGGATATGCAAGGCTTATGAAACTGATTAAAAAAAAGGATGTAGCAATCAACTACACCCTTTGAGACTTTAAAGCTTACTGGGTCTGTTAACCCTGTTAATAATTTTTTGAAAGGTAAAATTCAATAAGCAGGTTCGTTGTTGAAATTTCCCGGAGGATCGTAATTGCAAACCAGAATGTATTTGCCATTGGGATTCACGGCCATTCCGCATCCCACCTTCATTGTATTTCTCCAGACGATCTGCGTGTAATGGCCACAGGTGGTGCCGGGAATGCATTTTCTGGTATTGGTGTCAAAATTCACTTTTTCTTCTTCGCCCCAACCCAACTTCACTCTCTGGGCCGGAGTATCACCGGTGACATATCCACCCGCAATGTTTTCACCAAACCCGGATCCGGAATGTTCCAAAACCCAAGCATCGTCTTCGTTCATTTTCGCGACTTTTTTGGCCCATTTCTGGGCTTCTTTAGCCAAATCCTCTGACCAAACCAGTGGAGGCACATTGACTTCTTCCCGTAAGGAATTATGTGCGTCTAGGATTTCCTGGATGTTGAGGGTATCGTTTGATTGAACTGTTGGCTTGACCACATCAGCTTGGTTTAGGGTCGAAAAGGATAGACCCGAAACCAAAAAGACAGCTAAACTTACAAGTGTTAATTTCATCTTCCTTAAGATTTGATTTTATAAAAATGACCGATTAAATGTAGCTTAAATGACTGGTTGCCAATGGTGTCGCGATCAGTTGTGGGGATGTTTTATTTTATGATTTTTTGCAAAAAAAATGGTGCCTCACCAAAAAAATAGCCCTTCCAAATCGTGTCAGTGGAAGGGCTCAATAAATGCAAAATGATTGGGTAATGGAGTTTCGGGATTTATGCGATTTGGTATCGCAATGGGAAGCAAGGAATTGTTAATTCCAAATTCCGTTCATTTCGGTCAGCACCATAGGTTTTCCGTCAGTCACCACGAGAGTGTGTTCGTGCTGCGCCATAAACCCGCCCTTGTTACCGACCATAGTCCAGCCATCGCTGAGTGTTTCCGCGTAGGTGGAAGTGGTGGAGATGAAGGTTTCCACAGCAATCACCGAGTTTTTCTTGAATCGGGTCTGGTTGTACCGGTCTCTGAAATTGGTGATTTCAGCGGGAGCTTCGTGAAGGCTTCGGCCGATTCCATGACCTGTGAGGTTTTTGATCACTTTGTAGCCTCGCTTTTTAGCTTCAGTTTCGATCAGATGTCCCAAGTCAGCCAAGCGAACACCACCCTTGATGGAGTAGATGGCTTTGTGAAGAATTTCTTTGGAAGCGTCAATCAGCTTTTGATGTTGATGGATGTCCTTCCCCAGTACAAACGAACCGCCGTTGTCGGACCAGAAACCGTTAAGTTCGGCGGAAACATCAATATTGATCAGGTCGCCTTCCTGCAAGACCCGGCTGCTGGAGGGTATGCCGTGGCAAAACTCATTGTTGACACTGATGCAAGTCCAACCCGGGAAACCATAAGTGAGGTAAGGAGCTGATTTTGCTCCAAATCCCGCCAAAAGTTCTGCACCATAATTGTCCAGTTCCTTGGTCGTCATGCCAGGCTGAGCATATTTACTCATTTCCCTGAGGGTGTGGGCCACAGCTTCACTTGCCTGCTGCATCCCGATCAATTCAGATTCTTTGGTGATGGACATGTTTTATAATTAGTGTTTACATAACCTTTCCGCAATTTCGGTTGTTTTTCATAAATCTCATCGGAAATCCCTAGGCCAAATGTTGCGCCATTGCAGGATCAGTGATGCCCTGTTTGGCGGTTTCTACCCGACCCGCAAACCGGTATTCCATTCCGGCGGAAGTGGTGACGGAATAATCATACCAATTTCCGCTTTTAGTCAGCTGTTGATATTTTTTGCGGCTTTTTTTCCCTGGAATCGAAAGTGCTTCAGCCGGTCCGTACCCATAGGTATTGTCAGTCACTTCAACCTGGATGGATTCCTTTCCTCGATTCTCACATTGGATGTGAAGCCCACCATCCTTGTGGTCATATTCAATGCGCACCAGAGGAGCTACTTCATGAACTGATCCCTTGAACGATTGGAAATAGCCGTTGGGTCCAAAAACCTCCAAGTGATAATTTCCCGATTTGCCTGTGAGATCCCACTCATCAGAGAGCTGCTTGCCTGCTTCAACGGTATATCTC
>DATIAI010000236.1:0-5548 GCA_035458065.1 Algoriphagus sp.
TTTTAGAGCAAAAAAAATTTCTCGCCCATAATCAAACCTAACCTAGATTTAATCAAAATACACCACCATTTAAAACATATGTTGATTCAATTTCTTCGTATCAATCAACAAAGTAACGATTCAGAATACCCTATTTGGTTAAGATGGACCACTTTGAGTGGTTAGTTCGATAACTAATTATTAGAAAATATATGGTCGAGGAACTTCAAAGCTTCTATCTGCATAAAGAAGAGCCAAACAGGAGCTGTTTGCTTGCCTTACGAACCCTAATTCTCGAACAGGACAAGGACATAACTGAGACTCGGAAATATGGAATGCCTTGTTTCTGCTATAAGAAAAAGATGTTTTGCTATTTGTGGACGGATAAAAAAACGGATGAGCCTTATCTGCTTATGGTTGAGGGAAATTACCTCCACCACCCTGATTTGGAAGAAGGCGACCGCTCAAGAATGAAGATTTTCCGAGTAAATCCCACTAAAGATTTGCCCAAAGAGACCCTTGAAAACATCCTGCAAAATGCACTGGACTTATACCGAAAAGGTTTGATTAAAATTAAGAGATAGGGAAATTATGGCTCTAGGTGATTTTTTTTGAAGACGGTTTTACTCACTCCGCAGACTTTTGACAGGATTGATCAATGCAGCTTTCAAGGCATGAAAACTTGTGGTAAACAAAGTGATCATTACCGCTCCAATACCTGTAGCTGCAAATACGCTCCATGAAATCATCGTGCGGTATTGATATTGCTCAAGCCAGTTTTTCATGTAATACATGGAAATGGGAATGGCCACCACGCAGGAAAGGATCACCAATAGCACAAATTCCTTGGAAAGCATTTGCCAAAGGCTAAGGACAGATGCACCCATTACTTTTCGGATTCCTATTTCTTTGGCACGTTGTTCTGCCATGAATGACGCTAAACCGAATAGCCCTAAGCAACTTATAAAAATGGCCAGAACTGAAAATAAGGTGGCTAATTTTCCGATTCGTTCCTCTGAAGCGAACTTTAGCGAGAATTGTTGGACAGAAAATTTGTAATCGAAAGGACTTCCGGGATTAAATTTTAGAAATACACTTTCGACTTCAGCAATCGATTCACTTAAGCTTAGTTCCGGATTTAGCTTGATGTTAATCACGTTTGCCCAGTCGTAATCCAAGACAAAAACGGTTTGATATACTGGCTCATAAGGGGAACCCATTACCATGTCTTTGACGACGCCGAGTACTTCGTATTGCTTATTATTCCATTTTACAATTTTCCCAACGGGGTCTTGTAGGTCCATGTATTTAACTGCTGTTTCATTGAGAACAATCCCCGATGAATCGCCGGCATTGTCTCTGGAAAAATCTCTTCCATCAACAAATTGCCAGCCTACGGTTTTTCCAAAATCATGAGTAACAGCAATCGTCCCAAAGTTTTCCCGAAAGTTTGGATCTTTACCTTCCCATTCAAATCCATTGTTCTGCGAATTCAATTCGGTAGCTGGTGTAGATGATGTAGACATTTCTACCACTGCTTCAGTATTGAGTAATTCATCTCTTAACACATTATATCGTCCATATAATTCGGGAGTATTCATTGCTATTGTAATCAGGCCATTTCGGTCATATCCAATAGGCCGGTTTTTGGCATGCTGTATCTGGTTGAACACTACTATCGTTCCGATAATCAAAGCAATGGAAACGGTGAACTGAACTACGACCAAAACTTTTCGTGGCATGGCGGCAAGACGGCCTGCTCTGAAAGTGCCTTTCAATACTTTGACAGGACTGAAGGACGATAGATAGAGGGATGGATAGAGTCCGGCTATAAACCCTGTGAATAAACTGAATGCTAATCCCAACAGCCAAAAGAAAGGATTTGACCATGGGATGGTCAGTTGTTTATTCGCCAATTCATTAAAAAAGGACAAAGACAATTGTACTAATACTATGGACACCAAAAATGCTATCAGTACGACAAGAAATGATTCACTGAAAAATTGAGATATTAATTGACCTCTGGCTGAACCAATAGCTTTACGGACCCCCACTTCTTTCGCTCTTTTTTCGGAGCGGGCAGTGCTCAAATTCATAAAATTGATACATGCCAATAGCAAAACAAAAACGCCAATGGTGCCAAACAACCAGACAAATTCTATCCTACCTCCTGCTTTGCCGGTCCCGTCCCAATCTGCATACAAATGCCAACGGTGCATCGGATATAAGAAAACTTGATGTTTGATTAGTTCATCTTTAGGAAAATGCTTTGAAATTGTGTTTTGGATTTTTGCAGAAACATCGGCGAAGTTGGATTGGGGGGAGATTTGGGCGAGGATTTGCCATGAGTTATTAGACCAATCGTTCTCAGCGTTTCTAACCCAATTTCGTGAAGAGGCATATAAATCCCATGATGCCATGAATTTTATATCCCTAAACTGAGTATTGTGCGGAAGGTCTTTGTAGACGCCGGTGACAACTACATCCAGGTTATTCCCAATCTTAATGGCTTGCTGAATTGGGTCAACATCACCAAATAAAATCTGTGCAGTTGACTCCGATAACATGATAGACAATGGATCGTCCAATCCTGAACTTGATCCCTTGATCATATCTAAGGTCAACATTTCAGGTGCGTCAGGGCTTAAAAAATTCCCTGTGATTGTAAACTTTTTTTCTCCTGAAGAAAGAATATGCCCGCCTGTCCAAGAAGACATAATTACATGTTCAAAATCTTCGGGAAAAGATGAGAGCAGTTCTTCACCCAGGGGTATGGGCATGTATTCAGAAGTGAAAACCTCTCCATTTGCCTGACCCTGTTGCAATACTTGGGCTATTCTGTCATAATTTTTATGATAAGTGTTAAAAGACAATTCATCATAAATCCATAATCCGATCATCATTGCCACCGCCATACCCAGTGCCAGACCTCCAATGTTGATTATAGAATAGCCTTTGTTTTTAAGCAGATTTCTCCATCCGATTTTAAAATAGCTCTTGTACATACCGTAGTTGTTTTCAGGTTGATATCCCTCCATTTTTCTGACTATCCCAGGCCGGAAGAGCAGCAGAACATCCACTGCAAACCTCCAATCCGCTTTTTTCTTCCCGATTTCCCCCACTCTTTCCCCATACAGTTCCATCAGATCACCCTCAATGGAATCTCTCAAATCCCGGTGGCAAAACCATCGAAAGAAACTGAGGGGAAGTTTTGGCGGATGAGGCTGGGGCATGGTATTATAAGAGTAAATTATTCACTCCGCAGACTTTCTACTGGATTGGCAAAGGCTGCCTTCAAAGCTCTAAAGCCAATAGTCAGGAGGACAATAAACCCCGCAAGGAATGTCGCAATCACAAAGGGCTGAATTCCAACTTGGGTACGGTACACAAAACTTCCCACCCAGTTATTTGCCAGGTACCAGGTCAACGGCCACACAATGAGGCTGGCAACCAGAAGTAAGATAATGAACTCTCTGATCAAGAGATAGGTCACCTGTCCTGCCGAAGCGCCCAGTACTTTTCGGATGCCGATTTCTTTTTGTTTTTGCTCTGCAGAGAAAGAAATGAGTCCAAAAGTGCCGAGGCAAGCAATAACGATTGCCAGCACCGTGAAGATGGAAAAGATGTAAGCGAATTTTTCTTCAGCTTCATATTGCTGTGCTATGTCTTCATTCATAAAGGAATAATTGAAGTCCCTATTGGTGACAAAGGTCGAATAGACCTCGCCGATGTGCGCTATGCTCGATTGCACGTCTTGACCATCGATCCTGACATACGCGTAGTTGAGAAAATCAGGCGAAAAGATGAAGATTGTAGGTGGGATCTCTCGGTGCAGGGATTCAAAGTGAAAATCTTTTACAACACCGACCACCGTGTACTGCTGCCCGTTTCCCAGTTCAATCCATTTTCCGACTGGATCTTTCCATTCGAGTTGCGCGACTGCAGATTCATTCAAGATGACCGATGCACTGGAGTCTGCGGGAAATTCCCTGCTAAAATTCCTGCCGTCCATGAAATCAGCTTCAATGGTGGTTAGGAAATCCATATCCACCCGGATGATTTTCATGCTCTTACCCGCTTCCGCATCTACGACCTCATCCTGTGCTTTGTAGGGAGTACTGTTGAAAATCCATCCCGGCAACATCATGTTGGAGGTTCCCGCGCCTTTAATAGATGCTTTTTTGAAAAGCTCACTCTTAAAAAGATCCAACTTACTTCGTTCCATGGTCTGGAGCGGAATGGTCACCATCATTTCCTGATTGATGCCCAATTCTTTGGTTTTCAGATATTCCCATTGTTGGAAGACTATCATCGAAGCGGCGATCAGGCCCATGGAAATGATAAACTGCAGGACCACCAATCCCTTTCGGAATGCAAATCCCGACTTGCCTGATTTTTCCACACCTTTCATGCTGTTGAGCGGTCTGAAAGCAGACAGTACCAGAGAAGGATACGAACCTGAAACCAATGCAATCACGATAAGCGCCAAGAGCATGGCCAGAAGGATCTCGGGCTGGAAAAGTAGATCCGCGGAAAGCTCTTTACCCGCAAACTGATTGAACATCTCCAAAACCGACACCGAAATCCCAACCGCAAGCAGTATCGCAAGGAAGGTCATCATGAAGGACTCGGTCAAAAACTGATTGATCAAATCGAAGCGCTTAGCTCCCAAAACCTTTCGCATGCCGACCTCTTTTGCCCTACGAAGTGAGCGGGCAGTAGTTAGATTCATGTAGTTGACGCAGGCGATTGCAAGAATGAAAATCGCAATCGCCGAGAAGATGTAGACATTTTTAAGGCTTCCATTCGACCCGAGTTCCAAACCGGTGTCTGACTCAAGGTGGATGGATGTGAGCGGCTGCAGAAACAGCTTGAAATTGCTGCTGTTGAATGGATCGAGGTTCTTATTGATAAAATCAGGAAATCTGGCGTCGATCGCCTCGGCGTTCGTTCCGGGTTCTACTTTGATGTAAACGTACTGTGAGTCCCATCCCACATTGGTAAATAAGCTTTCTGGAGAAACCTGCCGTTGGGTCTCTCCGGAAATCAAGAAATCGAAATGAAAATGAGAGTTTGCCGGCATGTCTTCCATGACTCCGCTTACCTCAAGTTGAAAAGTGCCGTCTCCTGCGTCGAATACTTTCCCGATTGCCGGATTATTTCCAAAGTATCTCGCTGCGGCTGACTCGGAGATCACCACCTTGTTTGGGCCTTTAAGTGCTTGGGATGGATTACCCTCGGTCAGCGGAAAATTGAATACTTCGAAAAAATTCTCCTCCACATAGGCGATCTTCTGCTCAATAATCTGCTTATCTTCATACTCAAACACCTCTGAATCATCCCTTATTCTTATCAATTGCTGGACTTCTCCAAAATTGGCCTTGATCAGATCGGCGGTTCTCCAGGAGTTTGAGCCATAGGGTTCCCACTTTCCCTGTCTCATGTAAGCAGAGGCGACCCGATAGATCTGATCGTTGTCCTTATGAAATTTGTCATAGCTGAGCTCATCCTTGATAAAGAGAAAGATCAAGAGGCAGCAGGTAAATCCCAGTGCTAACCCAAAGACATT
>DATIAI010000237.1:0-6957 GCA_035458065.1 Algoriphagus sp.
CTTTCCAGGCTCACTTTTTTGGAATTTTGAGTATAACCGAATTTAGAAAGAAATTGGTTTAAAATCCTGCTTGTTTTTCTGATCAGCTTTTTTAGGTTTGGACAGATTCCTTGAGAAATAGAATCTTATTGGTAAAAAACAAAAATGAAAGCACTTATCTGTACCCAATTTGGCCTTCCTGAAACCTTAGCTGTTCAAGAAATTCCCGAGCTCTCTCCGAGCCCAAATCAAGTCCTAATCGAGGTAGAGGCCTGTGGAGTCAACTTTCCAGATGTCCTGATTATTCAAAATAAATACCAGTTCAAACCTGAGCTTCCATTTGCTCCTGGTGGAGAAGTAGCCGGGAAAATCATTGCCTTGGGTGACCAGGTACAGGGATTTCAGCTTGGGCAGCCGGTTTTGGCACTTTGTGGATGGGGAGGATTTGCGGAGAAAGTCGCCGTTGACGCTGATCGGGTTTTCCCGTTGCCTCCGGGACTTTCGGCCGAAGTTGCAGCCACCACTCTTTACACTTATGGCACTTCCTACTATGCATTGAAAGATCGTGCAAATCTTCAGCCCAGTGAAACGCTTCTTGTCCTTGGTGCGGCAGGGGGAGTAGGTCTGGCAGCTGTCGAACTCGGCAAATTGATGGGAGCAAAAGTTATTGCAGCCGCTTCCTCAGAAGAAAAGCTTGCCCTCTGTCGGGAAAAAGGTGCCGATCTCACGATCAATTACGAAACAGAAGACCTCAAATCCCGAATCAAAGAACTCACAGATGGCAAAGGAGTCGATGTGGTCTATGATCCTGTAGGTGGAAAATTCACCGAATCCGCCATTCGAAGTATGGCATGGAAAGGAAGATACTTGATTGTTGGTTTTGCCAATGGTGAAATTCCACAAATTCCCATGAATTTACCTTTGCTTAAAGGCTGCTCGATTGTTGGCGTTTTTTGGGGACAATTTTCCAAAGTAGAGGCCAAGGCTAGTTTTCAGAATATCCGCCAACTCGTGGCTTGGATTCAGGAAGGGAAAATCAAGCAGCATATCGGTAGAACCTACAGTCTGAATGAAGCCCCTGAGGCATTACGGGCAATTTTGGATCGGAAAATGTTGGGCAAAGGCGTGGTGGTGATTTGATTTATAATCAATTGTTTAAGGGTTGAGGGGCCTTGTCTAAAGGATTTTGTGCTATTTTTCTAAAGCCTTTAATCTATCACCTATGAAATTGAAAATCACCGGTTTTTTTATTGTTCTGGCCCTTTTTGCTTCCTGTCAAACTGAAGAGAAATCAGAGTCCACCTCTGGCAATTACCTTTCAATTGCTGATGAAATGGAAATTTCACTTCGTGAAAATCTCCTGAATACCTGGTACCCCAAAGCAATAGATCAAGATTCCGGGGGGTATTTCAGCAATTTCACCTTCGATTTTCAGATCAAGGACGACCTTCAGGAAAAGATGATTGTGACTCAGTCTAGGCACCTTTGGTCCAACTCGAAAGCAGCAAAAAGATACCCAAATGAAACCCATTATGCGGAGGGCGCAAAACATGGGTTTGTGTTTCTCCGAGATAAAATGTGGGATCAGGAAAACGGTGGTTTCTACCAATTGGTCAGCAGATCAGGCCAACCCCTTTTGGACAAATCCGAGTATAAAACTGCCTATGGGAACAGTTTCGCCATTTATTCCTTAGCTGCATATTTCGATGCAACAGGAGATTCAGCTGGTTTGGAATTGGCAATTGAGGCCTTTAACTGGCTGGAGAAAAATAGCCATGACCCTGTTCACAAAGGGTATTTTCAGCACTTAGACCAAGATGGTACACCGGTAGTTCGCCCTGCCGATACTCCCTCCACCTCAGAACTTGGTTACAAAGATCAAAACAGCTCTATTCATTTACTGGAGGCTTTTACCGAATTGTATCTGGTCTGGAAAGATCCACTTTTGAAAGAAAGACTGGAAGAAATGCTTTTGCTTGTGCGCGATACCATTACCAATGACAAAGGTTCTTTGGTTTTGTTTTTCCAAACGGATTGGACACCCGTTTCATTTCAGGATCAATCTGAAGAGGTGATCATGAAGCACAAAGGTTTGGATCATGTCTCTTACGGGCACGATGTGGAGACTGCTTACCTCATTTTGGAAAGCTCGCACGTTTTGGGCTGGGAGGATGACAGCGTGACCTTGACTAAAGCTAAAAAAATGGTGGATCATGCGCTGAGTTTTGGCTGGGACAATGATCTTGCTGGCTTTTTTGATGAAGCCTATTATTTCACTGGCGAAGAAAAACCAAGGGTAATCAAGGACACCAAAAACTGGTGGGCGCAATCTGAGGGTATGAATACATTGCTCTTGATGGCGGAGCATTTTCCTCAGGATGAAAGGGATTACTTTGGAAAATTTGAACAACTGTGGCAGTACAATCAGGATTACCTGATAGACCATGAGCACGGAGATTGGTTTTCAGGAGGATTGGACAAGCAGCCGGACTTAAAAACCGCCGACAAAGGACACATCTGGAAAGCCAATTATCATCAGTTTAGGTCTATGCAAGGATGCATTGAGCGATTGAGAAATTGGGATGATGGAAAGGAATAGAGCCTATTAATGATTTTCTTAAAATTTTACCATGAAAATCGTAAATCATACTTTCGATTTTCATGGTAAAGTGATTTTTTTATCCATCAATAGTTTGAAATACAGGGATTTAAGATTTTTAATACCCAAATATTAGCATTCACAAAAAAGGCACAAAATCACTAAAGATTTTGTGCCCCTGCCTACCGAAGGTAGGTTTGTAGCTAATGATGTGGGACCTAAGGGATTCGAACCCATGACCTCTGCTCTGTCAAAGCAGCGCTCTAAACCAACTGAGCTAAGATCCCAAATTATTAATATCAAGCTCTAAACCTTCCGATAGCTATCGCGGATGAGCTAGGATCCAGAATTGTGCGAATATAGATAACCCTCCAAGGGTTCGCAACCCCTGGAGGGTTTTTACTTAAACAAAACTCTCCCTCAAATACTTTCCTGTAAAGTTTTCAGTCTCTTTGGCCAAATCCTCAGGAGTCCCGGCAAAGGTCAAATGTCCTCCCTTATGCCCTCCCTCAGGCCCCAAGTCAATCACCCAATCGGCGGATTTAATCACTTCTGTGTTATGCTCAATGATAATGACGGAATGGCCTTGGTCAATCAGGGCATTGATGCTGTGCAGTAGCTTGCTGATGTCATGGAAATGAAGTCCCGTGGTAGGTTCGTCGAAAATAAAGAGAATGTGGTCTCCTGTTTTGGTACCGCCTTTTCCAAGGAATGATGCCAATTTCACCCGCTGGGCTTCCCCTCCTGAAAGTGTATTGGAGCTTTGGCCCATGCCGATGTAGCCCAAGCCCACTTCCTGAAGCGGTTGAAGTTTATTGATGATCTGAGTTTTGCCTTTGAAAAACTCTAATGCTTCATCGATCGTCATACCCAAGACTTCGGAAATGTCCTTGTCTTTGTATTTGACTTCAAGTATTTCATTTTTGAAACGCTTGCCTTTGCAGGATTCGCAGGTGAGGTGAATATCCGCCATAAACTGCATTTCCACGGTGATTATTCCCTCACCTTGGCAAGCCTCACATCGACCTCCGTCTACATTAAAGGAGAAAAAAGCCGGTTTGTAGCCTCGCTGCTTGGATAGAGTCTGCTCGGAAAAGAGATTTCGTATCGCATCATAGGCCTTCACATAGGTTACCGGATTAGATCGGGAAGATTTTCCTATTGGATCCTGATCCACAAATTCCACTTGAGTGACCTGCTTGTAGTCTCCTTCGATCCGATCGTATTTTCCACTTTCATCCAGGACTGTTCCCAGCATTTTTCCCAAAGCAGGATAAAGCACCTTTTTGACCAAGGTAGACTTTCCGGAACCTGAAACTCCAGTCACGACTGTCAATGTATTGAGAGGGAATTGGACAGTCAGATTTTTCAGGTTATTTTCTCTTGCACCTTTCAGGGTGATGGAGTCTTTCCACTTTCTATTCCCGTTTTTGGTGAAAATCTTCTCCTCTCCGCGAAGGTATTTTGCTGTATAAGTTGTTCCGGAACTGATCAAATCCTCGATCTTTCCCTGGAAAAGCAATTCTCCACCCTTCACTCCGGCATCAGGCCCTATATCAATGATTTGGTCAGATGCCTTCATTACCTTTTCCTCATGCTCTACCACGATTACGGTATTGCCGAGATTTTTCAGCTCTTTTAGCACACCGATCAATCGGTCAGTGTCTCTCGGATGCAATCCGATACTTGGCTCATCCAAGATGTACATGGAGCCTACAAGTGCCGAACCCAAGGAAGTCGCCAGTTTGATCCGCTGGTATTCTCCGCCGGAAAGAGAAGAAGTCAGCCGGTTGAGAGTCAGATAGCCCAAGCCCACTTGGTCCATGAATTCCAGCCGGCTTACAATTTCCTTTAATAATCGGTTGGCAATCTTGGCCTCATGTGACGCCAGTTCTATTTTTTGAAAAAAAGACAAAGCCTCCTCAATTGGCATCAGCACGATATCCGTGATGGATTTTCCCTGGATTTTGACATAAGAAGCATCTTTCCGCAATCTTGTTCCCCGACAATCCGGGCATACTGTTCGTCCCCGGAATCTTGAGAGCATCACCCGGTACTGGATTTTGTAAGTTTTGCTTTCCAGATCTTCAAAAAAGGCATTTAACCCTTGGAAATACTTGTTTCCAGTCCAAAGTAAATCTTGTTCTTTTTCGGTGAGTTCGTTGTAGGATCGGTGAATCGGAAAGTCGAATTCTATTCCTTTTTTCAGCAAAGGTTCAAGCCATTGTTTGCTTGATTCCCCTCGCCAGGGAGCGATGGCACCTTCATAGACTGACATTTCCTTATCCGGGATGACTAAGTCCCGGTCGATGCCTAGGACGTTTCCGAACCCTTCGCAGCGTTTGCAGGCTCCATAGGGATTGTTGAAAGAGAAAAAATTGACGGATGGAAGTTCGAAATTCATCCCGTCGAGTTCGAATCGGTCGGAGAAAGATTTTGTTTCGACATCCGGAACCGTGATTTTGCAGTCCCCATGCCCTTCAAAAAGGGCGGTTTGAATCGAATCGGCAATCCTGAACTGATTGTCTTCGTCGTCCTTTTGGACACTTGCCCGGTCGATAAGGATTTCATAGCTTCCTTTAGGCACTTTTTTTTCTCCCAAAAGATCCTCCACAAAATATACCTCGCCATCGATCAGAATCCGGGTATAGCCTTTTTGAAGCAAAAGTTCCAGTTCTTGCTCGATTTTGCGGCCTCGTGCAATCTGAAGTGGACAGGAAATCATGACTTTGGACCCCTCTTCAAAAGAAAGCACATAATCCACGATATCCGTGACAGTATGGTGTTTTACCTCTTTTCCCGAAACCGGGGAAAAGGTCTTTCCGACACGTGAAAAAAGAAGTTTAAGGTAATCGTAAATCTCGGTGGTCGTGCCGACTGTGGATCTGGGATTTTTGGTGCTGACTTTTTGCTGAATTGCAATAGCCGGCGCAACTCCCTTGATGTATTCCACATCCGGTTTTTCCATTCTGCCCAAGAATTGACGGGCGTAGGAGCTCAAGCTCTCCACATACATCCGCTGGCCCTCTGCAAAAAGCGTATCAAAAGCCAAAGAGGATTTGCCCGAACCCGAAAGGCCTGTGATGACGATGAATTTATTTCTGGGGATCGCGACACTCAGGCTTTTGAGGTTATTGACCCGAGCATTTTTAATGATGATGAATTCTTTGGGATCGAGGGAATCGAAATCGATTTTAGCTGGTAAAGTGCTTAAAGTCATAGCTGGCAAAGTTAATCAGACAACAGAGGAAATGGCCATTTGGTTGTAGTTTTTGTAAGTAGTGTCTGGTAGGTGGTCTGCTTTACACCTTACCATTTACAACTTACAAACTCATTTATATTCCAAAATTGGTTTATTTCGAAAATGGATCTCCAATTTCTCTTGGATGGATTGGCCGAAGGCCTGAAAAACATGACCTGGTTGGAGGCTGTGGCTGTATTTTTTGGGATTGCCTCAGTTTTTTATTCCATGCGGGAGCATATTTTGGTTTATCCAACCGGGATCATTTCCACCCTGATTTATGTTTGGATTTGCTTCGAGTACAAGCTGTATGCCGATATGGGGATCAATGCCTATTACTTCGGTATGTCAATATTCGGTTGGTATGTTTGGACACACCCTAAAGAAAATCAAAAAATACTGCCTGTGACTTGGCTTGACGGAAAGGGATGGATCTTTTCTATTATGATTTTTTTAGTTTCCTATATGGTTTTATCTCAGGTATTGCTTCGGTTTACAGACAGTGATGTGCCGTTTTGGGATTCTTTCACCACGGCATCAGCTTTTGTCGGAATGTGGCTGATGGCTAAAAAGAAAGTTGAAAACTGGTATTTTTGGCTGCTGACTGATTTGGTTTCTATACCCCTGTACTTCTCAAAAGAGCTGATTTTGACTTCTTTCCAATACCTGATTTTTACAATTTTGGCGACCATGGGCCTGTTTGCCTGGATCAATTCTGCAAAAACCTATGCAAAAGCCTAAGCGAATTCTCATTTTGGGACCCGAATCAACGGGAAAAAGTACCTTGGCGGAGGACTTGGCCAATCACTTTGGCGAACCTTGGGTTCCTGAATTCGCCCGAGAATATTTGGAAAAAATCAATCGTCCATATCAGTATGAAGATCTGGTTGAGATCGGAAAAGGACAAGTAGCTTTGGAGGAATTGTTGGCTGAAAAAGCAAAATACTTCCTCTTTTGCGATACAGATCTGCGAGTTGTCCACATTTGGTCGGAACACCGTTTTGGGAAAACGGACACTTGGGTTTTAGAAGAAATTGCACGGAGAAGGTACGATTTGATTCTGCTGACTGACACCGATTTGCCTTGGACACCTGATCCTCTACGGGAATATCCCGAACTTGAAATGCGCCGGTATTTT
>DATIAI010000238.1:0-2305 GCA_035458065.1 Algoriphagus sp.
AATCACTCCGATCAAGACCACGTTAAAAAGCATCAGAAATTCCCGGTCGTTGTAGGGATCTTTTCCGGTCACGGCAATGGCTATCAGGTAAACTACCAACATCACCAACACCAGCGGACTGAAGATTTTGGCGATGACCGGAGATACTTTGTTGACCAACTGAGGATTGGTGTGAGTGAGGTAAACTCCGAGGATCGGAACAGCCGGAAGGCCAAATGGAACAATGTATCGGGCCCAAAAATCCCCGATTTCGACATCGATCAATAGAAACAAATTGATGGTGATTGCGCTGAGCAGCCCAGCCCCGATGCCGATCAAAACAGACATGACAGCAGCTTCTCCATTAAACCTCAGGTAAGTCAGACGGTTTTTCCAATTCAGAAAATCCGGTCCGGAGTATGCGGCGCCCAGCAATCCCCAAAGAATCAGGGGCAAATGGATGCAAGCCAAAATCAGCGTGTCGGTATCTTTTCCCGGAAGGGAGTTGATGTAAACCAAAGATAGGCCCGTAATTCCTGCAAGAACGGCTATTGCGTTTAATGAAAGCTGGTTTTTCCAGGCAAAGAAAGCGGTGATCAGGGGCAGGACGATGAAACTGATATTCCTTGAAAAGAAAAACTCCTCATCGATGGAAAAGATCTCAGGGAATTTGGCCAAAATCCCGGCTAACAAAATGCCGAGAATAACCCAGCCATGTTCTTTTTTGGAACCCCAAGAAATGGATTCTGACTCCTCTTTCAGGCGTTCGTGCCAAAACTCAGCCAGGTCCTTGCCTTTGATTTCGGGATAAACAGAAAGGAAAGCATGTTTGAATTCGGCTTTGTTGGACCGGTAGAGTTTTTCCAAACTCCCGGGTTCATTGATGTGTTTTAAGATGTCCATTTGTTTGTAGAAATTTGAGTTGTCTGTAGTTTTAATGAGGGCTAAAAGGATTTTTCTGTCCGACTGGCTCTAGAATTCTGGAGAGTAGCTTTTTATTTTTTCATTCCTTCAAAAGCTTCCAAGCAGTGGTCAAGAGGATTTCCATCTATGTGGATGCATTCGCAAAAGGCAAAACCCGCGACTTCGTTCTCGGTATTGACATACTGCGACTGACAATCCTTCAGGGAGTTTCGTGGCAGAGTTTGAAAACCGGAATCAGCAATCCACAGGACCATTGCCACCAAAGCTGCTACCCCTGAGAAGAAAGGAACCGGAAACCTAGTGCTGTATTTTTCCGGTTTTTTTAGGCTTGCTTCCTTCGAAAACCTGGTGAAGGGAAGGATATATCTGAGTTGGTCGTAGTTCCAGGCGAGAAGAAACAGATTGGCCAAGACCATCAATGGACTGGTGACTATTGATCCTTCAAATCGGACTGCATAGGAGAGAATCCAGATATTCACGATAATCGGCAGATACAGAAGCGCTCCCAAGGTGACTGTCCTGGGAATCAAGAGCAGGATAGCTGCCAGCACCTGGGCATATCCGACAAATGTGTAGTAGTACCCGGTTTGGTGGAGCGCCTCCAGATAGGCCCCCATAGGGTGGAGTGGAGAAAGCCCACTGGCAAAGCGTTCACCCACGATCTTTACCATTCCGGCCACAATAAATGCATAGGCCAAGGTGACCCGGCAAAAGACCGAGAATATCCAAAACCATCTATTTTGCTTGATCTGAAAATAGTAAGATTCCAGCGCGTGGAGTTGATCTGAAGCTGACATCGTATCTCCCTTATTTTTCGAAATTCAGTTGTTTAAAATTCAAAGAGTTTAGTCGGGCGCCTCAATCAAAGCGTCCTGTGAAGTTGAAAGCGAGCACGGCGGCCATCCAGAGCGCTACGAAATAGAGTATTGTACTGATAATGAGGGCGATCAGTTTTTGCTTTCCGAAGGGAAACCACACAAAGCCCATCAGGTAGAAGAATACTCCACCGAATGCCCCGCCCAATGGGATAAGCGTGAGCGGAACCAGCATCCAGGATTCGAAAATGTCCTCCTTGGTAAGGATGATGAATAGGAGCAGGGCTAGGGGAGCAAATGCTCCGAGCAGTGCGGGAAGGCCCAAACTTTTGACCAATGGGCCTTTGAAGAAATCGTTTGGCTTGTTCATGGAAGGTATGGATTCAGAGATTTTCATTTTTAGTAGTTTGATAATTATGGTTTTATGAATTTTTCCGAATTGGATGAAAGTGCTTTGAAATTCAAAGTGAGATGATAAATTTTTTTAGGTTTTGTTTTCCTTGATCAAATTTTCCAAAAATTCCAGGTGAGACTGAAAAGCATTTTTTCCTTCCGCTGTTGCTGAATAATTCGTCATAGGTTTTCTT
>DATIAI010000239.1:0-20381 GCA_035458065.1 Algoriphagus sp.
GCCCCTTCAGGAAGCATGCAATAATTCACTGCATCAGCATTTGAAATCGGCTTGCCCATCACATAGCGAACCGTGGAAGCCTCCTCCAAGGTCGCATGCTCATGATCCGTATGTGGATCTGCTGCCGAACCAAAAGGAGTGATTCCTGTAATTCGAGCATACACTTTTTCGTCTGTTCCGTCCCATTTCACACTCAGCAGTGCTCCACCCGGACCATTTAGGAAGATTCTGGTGGTATCAGTGGTAAAATGTGGATTGCCGTAGTTTCCTGCATTCATGATTTTCCTGAAAGTACCTCCGGAGGCAGGAATCCAAACCATCTCCGCTTCAGCACCGCTGATACCTGGCCCCTCAGCTTCTTGAAGAAGCCTATTGGATCCTTTATAAACAACGATCTTGTTGTTAGGTCCCCAAACAGGAGTATAATAAAGGGCTGATTCAGTCGTCAACTTGGTGGCGTTTCCTCTCCCACCAACAGTGGCTTTGTAGAGGTGTCCGCCCAACTTTTCATCCCAAGTGGTGAATACCAACTGTGTCCCATCCGGACTCCAGGACGGCATAGCTTCTGTAAATTGGTTGCTTGTCACTCGGGTTGGATTGCCATTAGGATAATCCATCACATACAGTCTGTTAAGAGCTGTGAAAGCGAGTTTTTTGCCGTCGGGAGAGGGAACTGCATCCCTGATTTGGGTTGCCAGTTTTGCAGTGGTGTCTTTGATTTCGTAGTTGAAATACAGCCTTGGACCCATTGCCAGTTTGACATCCGCTTCAAATGGAATCTCCACTGCCGGGCTTCCATCCACAGAAAGCTTCCAGATTTTGCCTCCATAGGATGCGATTAGTGACTTGCTGTCAGGAGTGAAAGCCATGGCAGGAAGCACTCCCTGTGGAGCGATGGATTCCTGTTCATCTCTCTGAACTGGGTAAGCGAGCCATTTTTCTTCACCAGTTTTCAGATTTCTAAGGACTAGGCCTGTTTTGTCTTCCCACCGGGTACCATAAACCATCCAATTTCCGTCCTTGCTGAGAGTTGGAGTAAATGCAGAACCATAGCGCGAGGTGATACCGGTGATTTCTCCTTTGTCAAAATCATAAGTTCCGATTTGGTATTGAGGCAATAGGGCATTGTAATTCCATGATCCGTTCCTTGAAGAAAAGTAGACTTTCTTGCCATCAGGACTGACGAACGGATCGATAGTTTTCATTCCGGTGGGATTTTCATTGAGCTGAATACCTCCACCGCCGTTTTTGTGATACATCCAGAGTTTGGAGATTCTCCGACCTTTTGACACGATGATGTATTCCCCATCAGGGGTCCAATGAGCACCAGGTACATCTCCGTTTTTATCTTTGGTGACCTGGACAGTGTCTTTTTTCACCATATCGATATACCAAAGATTGTCACTCCCTGCACGGTCGGACGTAAAGAGGATTTGGTTACCATCAGGAGAATATCGGGGATGGGTTTCATAGGCCATACCGGAGGTGATCGGAGTGGCTTTTCCGCCTTCGATGGGCAGGGTGTAAATGTCGCCCATGAGATCAAAAGCTATGGTTTTGCCATCCGGACTCACATCGACACTCATCCAAGTGCCTTCTTTGGTGGAAAATTTGACTTCCCGCTGTGGCTTGAGGGGAAGGTCTTTGAATTTGGGGTAGTCTAAGCTGTCTTTTTTAACACTGTCAGCTTGGGTTTTGACTTCTTTTTTCAGAGGAAATAAGTCTCCTTCTGGTTTAGGAACCAAAGCCGCAAAACTGACCGTAACGCCAAGAGCAACCAATAGCGTGGGTTGGGTAAGTTTTCTCATAACAATTTGGGTTTGGACAATTAATCTACTGGGAATCTTTGGGTTTTTGCAATATCTACTAAGGATATGACTAAAATAGATCGAAAGCGGACGTTTTTCGAAATATAATTTCCCTGCGAAAAAGTTAAGGAAGGTTCAATCGGAAGGAAGCTCTTTTTCAATTTCAAAAACCAAATCCTCGATTTGAGGGAGAAGAATTTGTAATCTATTGAGCGTATAATAAGTGATGGATTTGTTGATCTGAATAAAATGCAAAAATTCATCCTTGAGGATTTCATCTCGGTTTAGGATCTTTCTGTTAATTATTTGATCACCGTCTGGGGCTTTGGTGATAACTCGTTCAGTAAAATCTTCGATAAGTTGCTCTTCAATGCTTTCGGTTTCTTTGAGGTTTTCGAGGATTTTTTCTGTTCTGGGAATCAGAAATTCATACAGGTCGGCAATTTTGGATCTGAGTGAATCATTGGAAATTTTATCGATTCCTCCGGACTTAATTGAACCGTAAGCCCCGGAATTGTATTGGAAAAGAGCCTCGATTTCCAATCTTTCCAGATGGAAATTGATACTGTCCATGCTTGGATCGGGCAATTGTATTTCCTGTAGAAGCCGGTTTGCTGAGAGTTCTTTTATTCCCAAAATCCGGATTTGAGAACGAAAGTATCTACTGTCTTTTTCGAGGGTAGATTTCAATTCCCGGAGCATCTTAAGCTCATAATCCCTGTTTTTTCTTTCCTCATTCCAAGTGTTGATCTGAAGGGCAATCAAAATTCCAATTACCACCAAAAAAATCTCACCCACGGCATAGGCCAAATATTGGGTGATCCGGTGTTGTTGAAGGAGCTTCTGACGTATTTTGCGAAAAAGGGATATCATAAAAACTGAAAAAGAACTATCCCAAAACTTCAAATACGGTCACGGCATTAGCTTTATTTTTCAGTTTTAAATCTCCAACAGGCTGAAAATGAAAGGCTCCGTTAACTGAATTCGCACATCGGTCTAATATCAGAATCTGATTGGGGCTTGCCGCACTTTGAAGCCGGGATGCAATGTTTACAGCGTCGCCGATCACCGTATAGTCAAGACGCTTCAGTGATTTGGAACCGATATTTCCGGACACCATTTCTCCTGAATTGATCCCGATCGATACCTGTGGTTTGAAATGGGTTTTGTCTGAGTATTCAGGAATTGCATCCATTTTACTCCGGATGGCAAGGCAGGCATTGATGGCTCGGGTGAGATGATCTGGTCCCTGAAAAACCGCCATCACGGCATCTCCGATAAACTTATCCACACTTCCCTTTTGTTCGATGATTTCTCTGACCATGAGATCAAAGTACTCATTGAGTAGCCCGACTACGGTGTTTGGGTCTTCGTTTTCCGAAATTTTAGTGAATCCGACTAGGTCGATAAATGCAACTGATGCTTCAATGGTCACATTCTCCATCAGGGCGGTTTCAATTTCCTTACCTCCCATGAAATTGAGCACTGTTTCATCCACATACATTTTCAGAATATTATTTTCCCTCATGGCCTGAAGGGTTCCTTTTATCTGATTGATGTAGCTGATGGTCTTTTCGATGGTGATTTCCAGATCCTGAAAATCCACCGGCTTGGTTACAAAGTCAAAAGCCCCCAAATTCATAGCCTTACGGATATTTTCCATATCACCATAGGCGGAAATGATAACTGTTTTGATCAGAGGATTTTTTTCTTTGGTGTTGGACAAGAGCGTCAGGCCGTCCATCACGGGCATATTGATATCACTCAGAATCAAGTCTATGTCTGGATGCTCTTGGAGCATATCCATGGCCAATTGACCATTTAAAGCAAATAGCATTTCGTATTCTCCGGCCCGGATTTTTTGTCGATACTTCTGTCGGAACAGCATCTCCAAATCCTCCTCGTCATCGACTACCAGTATTTTGGCCATATTATTTATTGGTTAGCAATTCTGCTATTTCATTTTTCAGGGATTCGAAATCTACCGGCTTGGTAAAAAATCCTTTCGCCCCAGAGTTAATAGCTTTGTTGTAATTTTCCCGATCACCATAGGCGGATATCATACTGACCAGAATATGAGGAAACCTGCTTTTGATTTTGGATAATAGATCCAGGCCACTCATCCCTGGCATATTGATATCAGAAAATACGTACACTACATCAGGAGATCCAGAATTTCCTAGAACCTCCAGTGCCTGCTCACCGGAAAATGCAAATTCAACTTCCAGGAGTTTGCTTTTGATTTCTCTCCTGAACTTTTGAAGGAACATGATTTCCACATCCTGCTCATCATCGACAATTAAAATCTTCATGAGAAAAAGTTATTTAAATTATTGTTTTGGGTAATAAAATTCTGAATCGGGTGAATTTCCCCACCTCTGACTCGATTACTAATTCTCCTTCGTGGGATTTTACGATATCGTGGGTAATACTTAGTCCCAGTCCGGTACCTTCTGTTCCTTTTTTTGTAGTAAAAAATGGAATAAGGAGCTTATCCCGAATTTCTTCAGGAATTCCCGGTCCATTGTCCTCCACCTCTAAAATTATTTTGTCCCCCAGATCGGCACTCCGAATCACTAATTTAGCTTTATATTCTGATCCTGCACCAGAAATTTTGTCGCGCATAGCATCAAAAGCGTTTTTTGTCAAATTAAGGATTACTCTGCTAAAGTCCTCAGTATTAAGTTTAACCCTTGGTAAATTTTCCTCCAAGTTCAGCTGAATATCTACATTGATAGGATTTGGATTTGCCCTCATTCCGTGGAATGCCAAGTTTGAATATTCTCTGATTACCTCATTAAGATCAGTTGGTTCCATAGCCCCTGAGCCACCTCTGGAGTGCATGAGCATTGATTTGACTATGCCGTCTGCCCGGGAGCCATGGTGCCGGATTTTTCCCAAGTTGGACTGAACATCCTCCAGAAGCTCGAGGATATTTTCCTTTTCAGGACTTTCGCCTAATTTCTTTACTTCCTCTTTAATTTCGCCAACGAAGTCGGCGCTCAGCTCAGAGAAGTTGTTGACAAAATTGAGGGGATTTTTAATTTCATGAGCAATACCTGCTGTAAGCTGACCCAATGAGGCAAGCTTTTCCTGTTGGATAAGTTGATGTTGGGTTTCTTTTAAGGTTCGTATTGCCTGTTCCAGTTGGGTGTTTTTTTGTGCCAGGTCGGATGTTTTCTCCTCTACAAGTTTTTGGAGGGCTTCGTTTTTCTTGACTAATTCATTCCTGTGCCAGGTGTCCCCTTCAGAATCTACAGCTTGTGATCCATGCCAGTGAACCAATTTCCAGGTATTGTCGGCATATCCATAAATTGAACTAAATCGCAAGGGAAGTATATTGTCTTTATCACCTATTTTCATTGTGATGATGAAGTCATGGGCAAATACTGCAGCATTTTCCTCCGCGAAAATTCGGTGGTGAACCAATTGGGTCTCAAAGCGGAGATCCAGCCCGATTGATTGTTGCCGTTGATTTTCCAGTAGTTTTCTTAATTCCGAGAGGTTAAAAATTTTCTCTTCAACAGTAGTTCCAAATCCCATTACATCAGGAACCACGAAATCCTCCAAGCTATCCAGTGGAAAATTATTCTGGATGGTAGAATCAAAGACTTTTGCTACAGTCTGAAGTAATTGTTTCTCTTTTTGAGAGTCCATAGTTTTCCTTTAGGGAAATAGATTTGGCGAGGTTCTCTATTAAGGTTTTTTGACTAATTCTGCGATTTCCTTCTTTAACTTTTCAAAATCCACGGGTTTGGTGAAGAAACCTTTAGCTCCGGAATTCATCGCCTTGTCGTAATTTTCACTGTCCCCGTAGGCAGAGATCATACTCACTTGAATATGGGGAAATCGGGATTTGATTTCTTCCAAAAGCTCCAAGCCACTCATTCCGGGCATGTTAATGTCGGAAAAGACATAGACGAATTTTGGAGGATTTTCATCTCCCAGGATATCCAGCGCTTCCTTGCCTGAAAACGCAAAGGCCAGATCAATCTCACCGGATTTGATTTCCTTTCGAAACTTCTGGCGAAACAGTGCTTCGACATCCTTCTCATCGTCAACAAATAAAATTTTCATAAGTATTTAATTATGGGTTGGTAAAAAAATAATGAATTGGGTTTGTTCTCCAAGTTGGGATTTAATTGTTAGGCGTCCATTGTGTCGCTTGATAATATCATGAGTAATACTCAGTCCAAGTCCTGTGCCTTCGGTTCCCTTTTTGGTCGTGAAGAAAGGTTGGAGAATCTTGTCTTGAATTTCTTCCGGGATCCCAGGTCCGTTATCTGCAAAGATCATTTCAACTCCGTCTGTCAATGATTGGGTAGAAATAGTCAGCTTTGGAGTGAATTTTAAAGTATCATCTGGTTCCAGAAGTATTTTTTCACGCAAAGCATCAAATGCATTGTTGCAAAGATTGAGTATCACGCGGCTAAAGTCATCTGTAAAAAGAGGGATTTTGCCGATGTTTTCATCCAAATTTAAGGTGATACCTACGCTGATAGGATTTTTTGTTGCCCGCATGCCGTGGAAAGCAAGATTGGAAAATTCTTGGATCATGGCATTCAAGTCTGTTGGCTCCATTTTTCCACTTCCGCCTCGGCTGTGTAGCAGCATGGATTTCACAATATTGTCGGCGCGTGTTCCGTGAAGATGGATTTTGACCAGGTTACTCTTGATGTCCTCAGAAAGGGCCAAGGCCTCATCTTTATTGTCATTTTGCAACTCCTCCTGCATATCATCGATAAGTTCCATGCTTACATCCGCGAAGTTGTTGACGAAATTGAGTGGGTTTTTGATTTCGTGGGCGATGCCTGCAGTAAGTTGACCAAGAGAAGCAAGTTTTTCCTGTTGGAGCAATTGTTCTTGGGTAGCTTTTAGATTTTGGTAGGCTTGCTCAATTTCACGGGCATGTTCCAGTTCCTTTTGTCGTGCATGTTCTTTTTCGATGGCAACTAGGCGACCTGACTGGATTTTCACCAATCCAAATACTAAAAGTCCGAATGCAAGGACATAAAGTAAATATGCCCACCAGGTAGCGTACCAAGGAGGGAGAATAATGAATTCGTAGGAAATTTCATCCGAAATGGAGTTATAGATGTTTTTCGCCCGGACTTTAAAGGTGTATGTCCCATGAGGGAGATTGGTAAATTCTCTAAAGGAATTTTCTTCCCATTTGCCCCAATCCTGATCAAAACCCTCCAGAAAAGTTTGGTATTTGGTCAGTTTTTCTTGAATGAAAAAAGGTGCTGCATAGGAAAACCGGATGGAATTGTTTTTAAAGGGCATTTCAAAGCGCGGGTCATCCTCTTGTTGGATTTCATGGTTTAAAGTATCCGCATTGGCAATAATTCTGTTGAAATAAACTGGAAAAGGAATTTCTGTACGGACGGCCTTTTGGTTGTCAATTCGGATTAGACCTTGATCCGAACCTAACCAGATTACCCCGCTAGGTTCGGAGTAAAATGCAGAAATCACGCGTCCGGTAAATAAATTAATGGGAAAGTCCTGCAAGGTATAGGTGCCGTCTGAATTGGGTATAGCCAGCTTTCGTTCGTTTTTAAAATCGATCAGCACTCTTCCCAAAGCATCGCTTTGCAAGGCATAGGAATCTAAATTGATATCTGCCACTTCATCGGAAAAGCTAAATACCGTATCTCTCACAAAAGCATTTACAGCTTTGTCAAAATGATAAAATCCATTTATCCCGGAGGTATAGATTTTACCCTCGACCTTGGATACCCGTCCTGCAAGGCCTGGAATACCGTCAATTTCTCCAAATTGTCGGACTGTAGAATTATTTAAATCGATATTTCCAGAGGCAGTTTTTGACCAGGTAATTTGGAAAACGTCACCCGATTGGGTACCTCCCCATAGATTCCCCTCCGCGTCTTCTTCGAGGGTATAGATATACCTTTCAATTTTGTTTAATCCTCCAATGGATTCGTATTGATAAGTTTTGGTAGAGGAAAGAGATCTTTTTAATACTTGAATGCCAAAGGAACCACTAATAAAAACATAACCGGGATGCTTCTCCGAAACGAGTATGCGAAGGATTTGGAATCCTTCTGTTCCTCTAACCAATTCGGCTTTGCCTCCAGTAATGGCGTAGATTCCCACATTACTGGAAAGCACCTGATCTCCATCCACCTGCAGATCGAAAATCTGTGAATTGGGAATTCCTTCAACTTTTTTGATTTTGCCATCTGACTTGTCCAAATAAAGTACACTCGAAGATCCTCCCAGATACAGAATTCCATTCGAAGCATTGAGAGACAGGAGGCTGCCAAGATCATATTCAGTCGAAACAAACCGAGTCAGTGGAGAAGAAATCTCGATTTTGGACAGGCCGTTATTTGTTCCCACCCACAGTGTACCTGCTTCATCGAGAAATAGTGAATAGATACTGTCGTCAATTAATCCATTCTTAGTGCTGAACTTATTGATAACTTTTCCCTCAGGATCCATGAGGAACACCCCATGGTCGAGTATCCCTAGGGCATAAGTATTGTCGGCCAGTTTGATGCCCTTATAGAGACTTCGATCATTCAAAAGGGCATCAAATTCTGTTTCAAAAGGATTAAAATTATTGCCATCAAAATGGAAAAGCCCACCTGAAAATGCTCCTACTAAAAACTCTCCCGGTTTTTGATAAGGCAGTAATACCTGAACCCGGCCATTTCCCAAAAATTCGCTCCCCGGAATAAATTCTAAAATGCCGTCCTTTTGGCGGAATAGTCCAAGATCAATCTGATGGGCATAGAATACTCCGTCTACTGCGAAAGAATACATAAACTGGGTATCTGGTTTCCATATTTCGATAGTAGGTTTTTGGGTTTCAGATTCCGGAGTATAAATGAAAATGGCTTCACGGGCTTGGAAGTAAACTTTGCCATCCAATTCGTGAATAGACCAGATATCATTAAAAACTATTTCCTCAGGAAGTAATTGAAGTAGGGAAACCTGAATCGTATTGCCAACTTTATCTTCTGACAAAAAACCAAAATCTCCCAGTGATCCATAATACAGGGTACCAGACTTTGCCTTGTGTATAGCCCGGACATTAGTATTAAATCCCTTTATTGGAGAAATCAGAAGATCCCAGTTTTTGCTGTCGTACTTGAGGATACCGATACTTGTCCCGATATGGATATAGCCTTTTTGGTCCTGACCGATGCTCCAGATCTGCTGGCCGCCTGTGCCAAAATCGGTAGCTGAATAATTGGTGATTGTAGGGATACCCTGGGAGGCATTGATTTGAGAAAAAGTCCTGATCGACCAAGTCGAAAAGAGGAATACAATCAAAAGAACTTTTGCAGTGTATTTTTCTTGCATAAAAATGATACGGATTGGACTATTTCTTGAAAATAGCAAAAAGTCATTGATTGTTAGGCACCTATCCTGAAATCTAATCCTTGTAAAAATAATTTTTCAACCGATCACCAAAATCGCTCGTTTTCAGGGACTTTTTCCAAAGCTTCTTTCATTTGATCATGACCTTTTTGGACGATTTGTTTCCATTTGGTGTCATCCATCATGCCGATTCCCTTGAGTTCCATTTCAATGTATATCGCCACTCCTGACTTACTCATTTCCTGCTTCTGTCGGCTGTTTAATGTTAGCGAATTGACCAGAATGGAAGTTATCCCAGGAAGTCGGTACTTTTTCTTTCCGGTGATCTTGTCCCAGAGTATGCTGGCTGAACTTGGGGTTTCGTCAAACTCCACTGGACGTGATTTCAGTTGAGTAAGTGAAATAGCAATGATATGGCTGACCGGGTACTTGTACATGGTTTCGATGGGTAGATTGTCTACCACGCCTCCATCAACATGAAGCTGATTGTCGATCACTACCGGAGGGTAGATGCCCGGAATGGCGATACTTGCCTCGATCTGTTTCCAAGCAAGACCTTTGTCATGGATTCGCGAGGTTGCATTGGAATAATTGGTCGATACGCAATAGCTTCCTACCCAAAAATCCTCCAAGTGCGTGTTTCCCATTATTTTTTTGATGTAGTTACTCATCTTTCTTCCTGACATTATGGAGATAATGGGGAAAGTGAAATCATTTTTTGTCAGCTTGCTTTGAGCGGAATCTTTACTGTAGAAGTCGATTTTTTCTCTGTCAAAATCACAATATGCTGCCGAAAGACCATAAAGTGCTCCAGCGCTTGTGCCTCCCAAAAAGTCAATATCAATTCCTTCTTCCCCTAAAGCCTTGATGACTCCCAAATGGGCAAATCCTTTGGCTCCGCCTCCGCCTAAAACCAACCCGATGGCTTTGTTGGCCAATATCCGCGCAAAACGGCGAATGTCTGGCCCGTGATTTTTCCTGTAGTGGATGTGGAGGTCAATTTTTCGATCGACAAACCATCGCCTTGTGTTTTCTGGAAATTTTGCTTTCTCGGGGTGAAGCAGCAGCAGGTAGATTTTTTTGTTGAGGATGTTTTGTGAAAAGAGATCAAGGTGCTTTTCAATTTCATAGATTTCACTTTTCCCATAAAAATCTGTCGCCAAAACCACGAGATCCGCATAAATGATGCATTGTTTTGACCAATTCATATCGGCATCGCTGCAAACCAAAAAGTTCAACCCCTTGTGTTGTTCCAAGGTGTCATACATGACTTGGGTTTCCAGATTCGAGTGTGATTCATGATCCAGAATTTGGATACTTACATTGAGGGACTCAAACTCTTTTTTGACCGCTTCCGTGTAGTCTGAGATATCTTTTTCAGCCTGAAGATTGATGACTGCTATGTTTTTTGCAGAGGTCTCCAGGTGTTGTTGAAGTGCATTCCGCCGGAGTCTGTTTACAACAAATCGGGTGAGTTTGCTGGAGAATTCCGGGTGTTTGGAGACAATATCCAGGTACTGGCTTTCTTTAAGTTCGAGTACAATAGATTTTCTGATAGCGACAACCGATGCGGATCGGGGTTCGGCCATGAAAAGCGCAAATTCCCCAATAGGCTCACCTTCTCCGATATCTCCTAAGGCGTGCAATGAGCCATCCTCTTGTTTTGCCAAAGCTCTGAATCTGCCGGAGATAACGACGTAAAGTGAATTATCTTGATCTCCTTGATGAAAAAGGAACTCACCTGTATCAAGTTCGGAGGTTCTACCATTTTTTAGAATTTCGGTAAGTAGGGTTTCTTCGAGGTTACCAAAAAGCCGAAGAAGAATATTCCTGTTATGGTTAGAATCCACTGTTAATAAGGCGGTTAAAAGATGGGATTACTGCTTTTTGTATAAAAATTGATTTTAGTCTAAAATAGAAATTAATTGAATCTAAACAAATCACCTTGTTCAAAAGGGTTGATTTTCAATGTAAGCAAGTCAAAGTTAAGTGGGTCAAGATTTTGCTTTTGGCAACAAAATCCTAAATAGGGTATATTCACCTACCTTCGATTCGATATCTAAAGTTCCTTCGTGAGATTTGATGATATCATGCGTGATGCTGAGTCCCAGACCAGTTCCTTCTGTTCCTTTTTTGGTGGTAAAAAATGGCATTAACAGTTTATCTTTAATCTGATCCGGCACTCCGGGTCCATTGTCTTTCACTTCTATCAAAACTTTGTCTCCCAGGTCTTTGGTCCGAATTTCCACTTTTGCTTTATACCCATTTCCGTCTGCCGCTAGTTTATCCCGCATGGCATCGAAGGCATTTTTGACCAAGTTGAGAATCACTCTGCTGAAGTCTTCCGCATTGAGTTTGATTTTGGGCAACTCCTCATCGAGATCAAGCTGAATATCCACATTGATGGGATTGGGATTTGCACGCATTCCATGAAACGCGAGATTGGAATATTCGCGGATCAGTGCATTTAGATCCGTTGGATCCATGGTGCCGGTGCCTCCCCGTGAATGCATGAGCATGGATCTGACGATGCTATCTGCTCTGGAGCCATGGTGCCGAATTTTTTCGAGATTGGATTTTACATTTTCCAGCAAGTCAAGAATGTTTTCCTTTTCCGGGCTTTCGGAGATTTTCGCCATTTCCTCACTGATTTCCTGAAGGAAGTCGACACTTAGTTCGGAGAAATTGTTGACAAAGTTGAGAGGGTTTTTGATTTCGTGAGCGATGCCGGCGGTGAGTTGGCCCAGTGAGGCAAGTTTTTCTTGCTGGATCAACTGTTCTTGAGTGGATCGAAGGTGATCCAGCGCCAGCTGGAGTTCTTCTTTTTGCTTGAGGATTTCAGAAGTTCTTTCTAGCACCAAGGCCTCCAATTGATTTTTTTGTTCCTCAGTATTCCTCAGTTGTCTTTCTTGTTCTTTTGAGATAATCCGCTCTATCTCAATCTCCTTCATTTGCTTCCGGTGATTCAGCCACATGGTCACCGCCCAAATGAATGCAAAAAAACCAGCCGCATCGAGGTAATTTTCGAGTATATCGTATACTGCAGGACTGATAATTTTTATCAAATATTCCAACAATTGAACTCCTACTATCGGAAGCGGGGTGATCGCGAGAGTCCTTTGGTAATCCAGTTCCGGGGTATTTAGGATGAGGTAAATGATTCCCCCAACCAGCACAAATGACAAAAATTGATAAAGATATTGTGGAGGCAGGGTGCTAACTCCCAGAATAATCAATGCCCCAGCGGCTATCATCCCATATTTAAAATACCTGTTGAGATGCTCAGGAAATCCCTGGGGACCGGCACTTTTCTTAAGGTAATAAAGGAGGAAAAGAGAGATCAGGTTGATCAGGATCATATAACTCGGTGGCTTTTCTTGGTATTAATTTGGCTGGTGCTGGGTGGGTAATTTTTCGTTTTAACTTCTCAAAATTTCGCCTATTTCTTTTCTAAGTGATTCAAAATCTACTGGTTTTGTAAAAAATCCTTTTGCTCCGAAACTCATGGCTTTTTGATAGTTGTCGGAGTCCCCATAGGCAGAGATCATACTCACTTGGAGCTGGGGAAAGCGGTTTTTAATGATCCCGAGCATTTCCAAACCGCTCATGCCGGGCATATTGATATCGGAAAAAACACTCGCAACCAAAGGGGGATTATTGTTTTCTAAAATTTCAAGAGCCTCTTTTCCCGAAAAAGCAAAAAGCAGTTCCAGTCCTTCATTTCGGATCTCTTTTCTGAATTTCTGACGAAACAGGTCTTCTACATCTCGTTCGTCATCGACAACAAGGATTTTCATAGGTAAAAGTTAGGTTTTTTAAACTGGTAAAAAAATCATGAATTGGGTAAACTCTCCAAGCTCAGATTTTACTTTCAATTCCCCTCCGTGAGCTTTCACAATATCATAGCTCAAGGATAAACCCAATCCGGTTCCCTGGCCTGGAGGCTTGGTCGTAAAGAAGGGCTGAAATATTTTGTCCAGAATTGTTTCCGGAATCCCTGGACCATTGTCTGATACCGTGATTTGGAGCATTGGTTTCTCAGAATTGTTTAGGAGGATTTGGGTAGAAACCTTCACGAGGGGTTTCAATTCCGGGTTCTTTTTTCTGAAGTCGGCATTTCCACATGCATAGAAAGCATTGTTGAACAGATTCAGCAATACCCTCGCAATGTCCTGAGGAATGACTTTGACTTTGGGAAGTTTTGGGTCAAAGTCTGTAGTAAAATCAGCGGAAAAGGATTTGTCCTTAGCTCTCAATCCATGGAAAGAAAGACGCAAGTACTCGTTGACCAAGGCATTGATATCTGTAGGGACTTTTTCTCCGGAGCTGGTGCGGCTATGTTCGAGCATTCCTTTGACAATGGAATCAGCCCGCTTTCCGTGGTGGTTGATTTTTTTCAGGTTTTCTTTGATGTCAGACAAGATCTCGTTTTGCAATTCCTGATCCTGATCGGCAAGACTCTTGGCCCTTTCTTCCTGTACCTCAAGAATCATTTCGGTGCTGATTTCAGAGAAATTTGTCACGAAGTTTAGGGGGTTTTGAATTTCGTGAGCGATGCCAGCGGTAAGTTCACCCAAGGAAGCCATTTTTTCTGCTTGTATCAGCTGCACTTGAGTGGCCTTTAATTGATCCAAAGTTTTCTCCAATTTTTCGTTTTTGCTTTCTACCTCAATGGTTTTCTCCTGGAGAAAATGGTAGGCTTTGTTCAATTTGTTTCTGTTTCGATATCCGATAAAAAGTATGATCAGGAAAACGACCAAACCTGCAAACGCCGAAAAAATGATCCATTGTTGACGCAGGCTTGCCTTTTCAAATTCTAAGGTCTTTTTGGAAAACTCATAATCCTGTTCCAGAGTTGCTGCCAGTCGCTGAGATTGAGTGGTATTGATGCTGTCGTTGTATAGTTTGTAAAGTTTGAAACTTTTCAGCGCCTCCTGATAATTCCCCTGTTCTTCATGAACCTTTGCCAATATTTCATTTGCATTGCGCATCTGCATGGGTTGGCCCATCGATTCTGCCTGCTTCAGTCCTTCATTTCCAAAGTTTAAGGCTTCCTCCAGATCTCCTGTTTTATAATACAAATTGGCCAATCCTATCAAGGAGTGAGCGTAAGGAACACCGTATCCATATACTCTGGACATGGAGATGGACTGCAAATACAAACTTTCCGCCTTGTCAGTACTGTCGAGCACAGAATAGATATCCGCCAAAGTCCGGGCAGTCATTTCGATGAATTCAGGGCTTTCTAAGGCCATCGCAGATTCATGCCCAATTTTCAGGTTTTTCAGAGCTTCTAAGGGATTGTTCTGCTTGAGCTCCACATCGCCAATGTTGTTTAAGGCAAGTATCACCCGACCTTGGTTGCCCATTTCCCGGTAAATCGCCAACATTTCCCTGTATTTTTCTTTTGCCTCGTCCAGTTTGCCTTGCTCAAAATAGATCAGAGCTACGTTATTAAGGGCAGCAGCTTTCACATTGGCATTGTTAATCTTTTCTGCTCCTTTGATGGCATCGAAGAAATTATTCAAAGCCACAGAATAATTGCCAAGATTGTAATTGACCAATCCGATATTGTTCAAAATCCCGGGAACTAAATTTTCATCCAACAAACCTTGGGCTATGATCAGTGCATCCTCGTAATATTCCAGAGAGGCCTTGAAGTCTCCTTTATTTTGAAGGGCATTTCCATAAATCTTTAATGCTTCCGCCTCTCCTTTTTCAAATTTTGCTTCGCGGCATAATTGAATTTGCTGATCTAAAAAAACCAATGCACTGTCCGGATTACTTTCAGCAAGCATAAATCCAAGCTCATTCGCCTTGTTGAGGTAGTTTGTATCGGAAGAATATCCTGGTGATTGTGAGAGTTTGTTCAATTCTGCTTTAAGGCTTTCAAGTGTTTGTGCCTCGCCTTTCAAAAAAGGAAGCAGGAGAAAAAATGAAATCAAAAGAAATTTTACCCAGCCTTGACTCATCTGATTACCTAAATGGCCTTTCATATTTTAAGAGAAACTGTTTAGTGGGTAATAACGGAGGAATCCCGATCAATTTGCAAGCAATATAATTTGGATTAATAAGTAATAAAATTATATTTAGCATATATAATTTGCATTTTATGTATTGTAACAGACAAAATCTCTATCCTCAAATCAATCTTGCTTCAATTTTAGTATTGGCGGCAGCATTGATAAAAGCATCAGGTCCAGATGAGGAAGGTGCACAAGAAAATGAAGAAGAATCCGGTGATTCAAATCCCGAAAATGAGGATCAAGCCGATTCAAATTCCTCCGAAAATCAAACACGAGGCGGCGAGGCTCCTTCTTTTGTAGATCCAGCTCGAACCGGTTTAGTAGATCCGGCACGAACCCGTTTCGTTGACCCTGCACGAACCTAATAGCCACCTCAATAATTTCAGGTTTTCTTTTTTTCGACTCTTTCAAATCCAAAGAGTGAGGGAAATCACATGATAGCGTTTCCATGATTTTTCCAATCCTCCTCCGATTGAGAATTGTATGAGGACCGAGTCTACTTCCAACTGTCGGATTGACTAGACCATTTGGTAGATTTTTTATAAAGGAACAAAACGGGCTTCCAACTTGATATTGCCAGGATAGTTACAGGATAAATATCCTCCGTGTTAAAAAATGAATTCACATTTCTTTCGGATAATGTTTTTTAAAACAGAAGGGTAATTCTATTCTTTTCTTGACTTCTACACTCTTTCAAAATGGAAAGAGATTTTTCCATCCCAAAATAACAACCACGAAATACGAGGTATTTGCTTCAATTTTCTTCCTGATTTTTTCATTTCGAAAAAATTGTCTTTTGTCTTTTTTGCAGAATTATTGATTAAATTAATTTCCAAATGCATGTATTAAATTTTGAGTTTTTCGATTAAAGTAACCCAAAATAACCATGAAGCCGACAAATACACGGGATCCGGAATATTACCACAAGGTGGTTGATTGCCAATATGCGTGTCCTGCCCATACTCCTGTTCCTGAATACATCCGGTTAATTGCTGCTGAAAAATACACCGAGGCCTACATGGTCAACTGGGAATCCAATGTTTTCCCCGGTATTTTGGGCAGAACCTGCGACCGTCCATGTGAGCCTGCCTGCCGAAGGGTAAGAGTTGAGGAGGAACCGGTCGCTATTTGTAGATTAAAAAGAGTCGCTGCCGATCAGAAAGGTGAGGTAAAAAGTCTAATGCCCCAGGGGCCCTTTCCCCAAAATGGAAAAAAAATCGCGCTGATCGGAGGAGGCCCTGCTTCACTTACTGTCGCAAGAGATTTGGCTCCTTTAGGCTACGAGGTCCATTTGTTTGATGAGCAAATTGCCGGTGGAGGAATGATGCGCAGCCAGATTCCTTCTTTTCGATTGCCTGAAACTGTACTGAATGAAGAGGTGAATTACATTTTGGATTTGGGGATTCACACCCAATTTTTAACCTATGTCCAAAGTCTGAAGGAAGTTCTGTCCAAAGAATACGATGCTGTGTTTGTGGGAACAGGAGCTCCACGGGGCAAAGATCTTCCAAAGCTGCCCGGTCGACAGGAAGGTGCAAATTCAATTCACATCGGAATCGAATGGCTTGCAAGTGTGGCGTTCGAGCATACCAAATCCATTTCCAAAAAAGTAATTGTACTTGGAGGTGGAAATACGGCGATGGATTGCTGCCGAACAGCCCGAAGGCTGGGAGGTAAAGAGGTAAAGGTGGTAGTTAGAAGTCCTTTTGCAGAAATGAAAGCTTCGCCTTGGGAAAAAGAAGATGCTGCTCACGAGGATATTCAGATTATTGACAATCATGTGCCTTTGAGTTTTGAAGTACAGGACGGCCAGCTTGTGGGTATGAAATTCCAAAAAGTACGGGCAGTATATGATGAAAAAGGCAAGCGGCAACTGATTCCCACTGACGAACCTGAGGTATTTATTGAAGCGGATGAGGTTTTGATTGCAATTGGGCAACAAAACAGTTTTCCCTGGATTGAGAGGGATTTGGGTTTAGAGTTTGATGAATGGGACATGCCTGTGGTGGACCGAAAGACTTTTCAATCTACTCATCACAAAGTGTTTTTTGGTGGGGATGCTGCTTTTGGGCCCGAAAATGTCATCACAGCTGTCGCCCACGGACATCAGGCTGCAGTTTCCATCCACCTGTTTTGTCAAGGCAAAGATCTGCTTGACAGACCTTCTCCTTATACCAATCTGGTCAGCCAAAAAATGGGAATCCATGAGTGGAGCTACGACAGTCAGATAGCTGTTGACCAGCGCTATATTGTTCCTCAGGCAAAAAAATCCATCACCCTGAAAGACCGCAAAAAAGAAGTTGAACTGGGTTTTGATATTCACACGGGCTATAAGGAAACCCAAAGATGCCTCAATTGCGATGTGCAGACAGTGTTTTCGGAAAATCGCTGCATCGAGTGTGATGCCTGCATGGATGTGTGTCCGACCTCTTGTATCACTTTCACAGTTAATGAGGAGGAAAATCAACTTCGACAAAATCTGTTGGTTCCGGCGGAAAACACCTCCCAGGACTTGCTTGTCTCTGATATCCTAAAGACCGGACGGGTAATGGTCAAAGACGAAGACGTTTGTCTGCATTGCGGACTTTGTGCAGAGAGATGCCCGACATCTGCTTGGGACATGCAAAAATACTTTTATAGCGTCACCAAAGCTTATCAAATGCCCGCCCCACTTCCATCTATTAAGAAATGAATAATCGTATCAATGATTTTATCGTTCGTTTCGCTAATGTAAATGGTACCGGATCGGCCAGTGCCAATTATTTATTTGCCAAGACGATTTTCAGAATGGGGATTCCAGTTACCCCAAAGAATATATTTCCCTCCAATATTCAGGGATTGCCAACCTGGTACGAGGTCAGGGTGAGTGAAAAAGGGTACTTGGGTCGCAGAGAAGGGATTGATCTAATGATCAGTGTCAATCCACAAAGTATGGCCAAAGACGTGCAGAGTGTGAAAGAGGGTGGATATTTCATTTACGACAGCACAAAAAGGCTGAATCCGGAATATCAGAGGGAAGGCGTTCATTTCCTTGGAATTCCAATGATGGAAATGGCTAACCGGGCTTTTGAAGATCCCCGCAAGAGGCAACTTTTGAAAAATATCATTTATGTAGGTGCTTTGGTAAGATTGCTCGAAATGGATGAAGCGATCATACGTGGTTTGATTGAAGAGCAGTTTGAAGGCAAAAAGGCATTGATTGATGCCAACTTCCAGGCCCTGAATTTGGGGATGGAATATGTGGAAAGTCACTTTCAATATCCCTTGCCCTTCAGTTTGGAGCCCAGGGATTTATTGAAAAACAAAATTTTGGTGGACGGAAATACTGCCTGCGGAATCGGGGCGGTATTTGCCGGAGCAACAGTCATGGCCTGGTATCCAATCACTCCTTCCACTTCAGTGGCTGAGGCATTTGAACAGTATTGCAAAATTTATAGAAAAGAAGAGGGTGGAGGAAACAAATTTGCTGTGGTTCAGGCAGAAGATGAGCTAGCCGCAATGGGCATGGTGATCGGTGCCAATTGGAATGGAGCCAGGGCTTTTACAGCGACTTCCGGCCCCGGTGTTTCTTTGATGAGTGAATTTCTGGGTTTGGCCTATTTTGCAGAAGTTCCCGCCGTGCTGATAGATGTGCAGCGCGCAGGCCCAAGTACTGGAATGCCAACCAGGACCCAGCAATCAGATCTCATATCTGCAGCTTTTGCTTCCCATGGAGACACCAAACATATCCTGCTTTTTCCTGCATCTCCCAAAGAATGCTTTGAAATGACTGCAGAAAGTTTTGATCTCGCAGAGCAATTACAGACACCTGTGATTCTGATGACAGATCTTGATCTAGGGATGAATGATCATGTAAGCGAACCTTTTGAGTGGGAAAATAAGAGGAAATTCAAACGGGGTAAAGTTTTGACAGCGGAAGAATTAGAGGATATCGGAAGATTTGGAAGGTATCTTGATCCGGATGGAGATGGGATCCCATACAGAACATATCCAGGTACGCACCCCACCAAAGGAGCTTTTTTTACCAGGGGAACTTCAAAAGACGAATACGCAGCCTATACCGAAGACGGTGCAGCGTATAAGAGAAACATGGAACGTTTGGCCCGCAAATGGGATACTGCCAAAAAGATGGTGCCTAAAGCGGAGATCATTTCCTCCTCTGATTCGGGCAATTTGGGGATATTGTATTTCGGTACTTCAACTTTTTCCTCCGAAGAGGCAAGGGATATCTTGGCCGAAAATGGAATTAATGTGGATTCTATTCGCATCAAAGCCTTTCCATTTGGGCACGAGGTGGCTGATTTTGTAGACAGGCACCAAGTCATATTTGTCATAGAGCAAAACAGGGATGCCCAGATGCGCAAAATGATGATGATGGAATTGGATTGTAATCCCAAAAAGCTTGTGTCCGTGTTGAATTACGATGGAATGCCCATCACTGCTGACGCCATCAAACAACAAATAACCCAATATTTAAACCTAGAAAATAAAGCCAGCCATGAGTTATCTAAAACCGCTTTTTAGTCATCCCAAACTTCCCAAAAATAAATTGGGGTACACCCTAAAGGAATACGAGGGAAGTTTGTCAACACTTTGCGCTGGTTGTGGGCATGATAGCATCAGTGCAGCGATAGTGAGGGCGTGTTATGAACTTGACATTGAGCCTCATCTCGTGGCAAAAATTTCCGGTATTGGATGCTCATCCAAGACACCTACCTATTTTTTGGGGAATTCCCATGGATTTAATTCCGTGCATGGACGAATGCCTTCCGTGGCGACCGGCGCCAATATGGCCAATCGGGATTTGGTATATTTTGGAGTGTCGGGAGATGGGGATTCGGCATCTATTGGTATGGGTCAATTCGTCCATGTCATTCGCAGAAATCTAAATATGGTCTATGTAGTAATGAATAACGGATGCTATGGCCTGACCAAAGGACAGGATTCCGCTACGGCCGATGAGGGATCAAAAAGTAAATCAGGCTCTGTTAATCCCTTTCAGGCAATCGACTTGGCCAGCATGGCGATTGAGTTGGGTGCTTCTTTTGTGGCCCAAAGTTTCAGCGGAGACAAGCAACAATTGATTCCATTGCTAAAAGCTGCAATCAAACACCCCGGCTTTGCTTTTTTGAATGTGATATCGCCCTGTGTCACATTCAACAACAATCCCGGTTCGACCAAATCCTATGATTATGTC